>JBAPMW010001045.1:0-6825 GCA_049278815.1 Hyphomicrobiaceae bacterium | reverse complement strand
GTCTGACACCGCTCACAGCGTCCGGCCGCCGCACCAGCCAGCCCTCGCCGTGCTCCAGGAAGGCGCCGATCAGGCGGGCGGTGCGTTCCGGTTGATCGATCTCGGGGACGTGGGCGGCGCCCCAGATGTAGGCGAGGCGTGCCTGCGGGATGCCGGCCAGGAGGCGGCGGGCCGTGTCGATGGGCACGACCTCGTCGAGGGTGCCGAACAGAACAAGCGTGCGCGCCTCGATGCCGGGCAGCGCCGCCAGCAGCGCGTGGTCGAAGGTGATGCCGCCGGAGTAGCGCGCGTACATGCGCTGGTCTTGCGCTACCATCTCCGGGGGACGGGTGTCCTTGGGCGCGCGCTCCGGGATGGCGTAGAGCTTGCGCCGGCGCCCCTCGGGGTCGGCGGGCAGGCCGCCGGTGCCTTCGGTGCGCAGCCCCGCCGGCGCCTGGAGCGCCAGCTGCTGGACGATATCCGGGTGGCGCGCTGCCAGCCACAGCGCGTGCCAGCCGCCGAAGGACTCGGCCACCACATCGCAGGGGCCGCCGATGACGGTGCGGGCGAATTTCGCGGCCAGGTCGGCGAGATCCGTCATGGAGCCGACGGCCGCGTGCTCGGGCGTGCCGTTCCACCCCGGCGTCGTCGGCAGGTAGACCGTATGCCGCCGCGCCAGGATCTGGATCGCCGGCGTTACCCGCGGGCCGCCGGCGGGGTGCAGGTGCAGGATCGGCCGGCCTTCGCCGCCCTTGAGATAGGGAAGCCGGCCGCTGTCCAGGTCGACGGTGTGCTCGGTGAAAGCGGTTTCGATCATGGTCTGGTGTTCTGCCTCCGACAAAAGCTACCCGGTGTCATCCCGGCGCTTGTCGCCGGGATCCATCCAACCACTCGCGCCGGCGTGCGTTGATGGCTGGGTGCCGGGGACAAGCCCCGGCATGACATGAGAACCAAGCGTTGGAGCCAGGACACTAGAGCCCCCTCGCCTCGGGAAGAACCTTGTCGCGGAACAGCTCCATGCTGCGGCGCACGATGGCGTTGGGGATGTTGCCGATCTGCATATTCAGGATGAAGTGGCCGTTGCCGAGCTCGGCGTTGACGCGCTTCATCTGCTTGAGCACGGTCTCGGGGCTGCCGCACAGCACCGAGCCCGCCTCGATCATGTCGCCGATGGTGCGCTCCTTCAGCATCGACAGGCGGTTGACGAAGCCTTCGCCGTGCTGGCCGTGGGACTCGCCGAAGAAGCGCGACTTCTGGATGACGAGGCGCTGCGCGTCGCGGATCGGGTGCATCAGGATGCGGTGGAAGTAGCGCTGGCCCTCGCCCAGGTAGTGGCGCGCCTCCTCGTCGGTCTCGGCGATGAGCGCGTTGTAGCCGAGCACGATATGCTCGCGCGTCGGCTCCAGGCCGTGCGCGCTGGCGGAGGCGCGGTAGGCGTCGATGCAGCGGCGCGCCGCCTTGAGGTCGGCGATCAGCGTCATGGCCATCATCACCCGCTGCGAGCCGGCGAATTCGGCCGATTCCTCGTTGCTGGCCGACATGAGGATGGGCGGATGCGGGCGCTGCATGGGCCGCGGCCAGATCGAGACCGATGGGTACTGATAGAACTCGCCCTCCCAGCCGAACGGCTCGGGCTCGGTCCAAGCCTTGACGATCAGCGCCGCCGCCTCGCGCAGGCGCGCCCGCGATTCATCGGGCACGACGTTGTAGGCGATGTACTCGTGCGGCACGCCGCGGATCATGCCGGCGATCAGGCGCCCGCCGGAGAGCACATCCAGCATCGCGTACTCCTCGGCCACCCGGATCGGGTTGAGCAGCGGGATCAGGTTGCCAAGGATCGCTATCCCGATGGACTTGGTGCGGCTCGCCAGCACCGCACCGATCAGGTTGGGGTTGGCCATCAGCCCGTAAGGGCTGAAATGATGCTCGTTACAGCCGACCCAGTCGAAGCCGCACTCCTCGGCAAACGCCATGGTGTCGATGTAGGTGTCGTACAGCTCCTTGCCGCGCGTGGGATCGAAACCGGCATTGCTTACCGGCCACTGCGGCGGCGCCTCGGTCAGCTCGGTCCATGGCATTAGGTGGAAGAAGGAGAATTTCATGGGCATCTCGCTGGGCGGGTCGGTCACGCGCACTTTCCGGTGCGGCCGGACAGGTGTCAACGCGGCTGAGTGCGGGACTCCCTCTCCCCGCCGTCCTCGGGCTATCCACAAGCGTGACCACGCCAAAATTGTCCCGAGGGCGATGGGGTGAGGGATGGGGTGAGGGGCAGCCAAGGGCTCCAGCCCAGCAACGGCTGCCCGGAGATGAGCGCAACCTTGATCCCCTCATGGAGAGGATATCCCCTGTGGCTGCCCCTCACCCTAACCCTCTCCCCGCAAGCGGGGAGAGGGGATCCGGGCGGCGCGCCGGTGTGGGGTTGTGCCCATCTCGCGGAGTGCGCCGCTGCGCCCTTCGCACCCCGGGGCACCCGGGGACATGGACGCTCGCGCCATCGTCAATTACCGTTGCGGAGATTGGATGGCGGTGGCGCAACAAGGCTCCTGCGTGCGAGAGCAGGAGCAGCCGCCGAGGGGAGGAGACATGCTCCGGATCAAGAGCCCGCAGGATATCGGGGCCGCTGTCGTCTTCATGGCGATAGGCCTGGCCGGCGTCTATTTCGGCAGCGATCTCGCATTCGGCACCACCGCACGCATGGGGCCCGGCTATTTTCCCGTCATTCTGAGCTGGGTCGTGTTCGGCATCGGGGCCGTCGTCGGGTTCAAGGGCCTGACCATCGATGGGCCTGCCATCGAGCCCATCCAGCTGCGGCCGATCCTCGTCATCGTCTCGGCCATCCTGATCTTCGGATACTTGATCGAAAGGGTGGGCCTGGCGATCACGGCGGCGCTGCTCACGGTCCTTGCCGGCTATGCGCGCCGCGACGTGAGGCTCCTGGAAACGCTGCTCCTCGCCGCGGCGCTCGCGCTGTTCTGCGTCGGCCTGTTCGTCTACGGGCTGTCGCAGCCGTTTCCCGCCTGGTGGGGCCGGTAGATGGACTTCGACCTTCTGACCAACCTGGCGACGGGCTTCAGCGCTGCGGCGACGCTCAAAAATATCGGCTTCGCCTTCCTCGGCTGCCTGCTTGGCACCTTGATCGGCGTCCTGCCCGGCATTGGGCCGATCCCCACCATTGCCATGCTGCTGCCGATCACCTTCGGCATCGATCCCTTGTCCTCCCTGGTGATGCTGGCGGGCATCTACTACGGGGCGCAGTACGGCGGCTCCACCACCTCGATCCTGGTCAACATCCCGGGCGAGGCGGCCTCCATCGTCACGTGCATCGACGGCCACCAGATGGCGAAGCAGGGCCGGGCCGGGGCGGCGCTGGGCGTGGCGGCGCTGGGCTCGTTCTTCGCCGGCACGGTGGGCACCGTGTTCATCGCCGGCTTCGGCCCGCCGCTCGCGGCCATCGCCCGGCAGTTCAACTCGCCCGATTATTTCGCGCTGATGGTCCTGGGCCTCGTCACCGCGGTGGTCCTGGCGCACGGCTCGGTGCTCAAGGCAGTCGGCATGGTTCTCGTCGGGCTGCTGCTCGGGCTGGTCGGCACCGACGTGAACAGCGGGCTCACGCGCTACACGTTCGGCATCCCGGAGATCTGGGAAGGCATCGATTTCGTGCCGATGGTGATCGGCATGTTCGGCATAGTCGAGATCATCCGCAACCTGGAGCGCACCGAGCTGCCGCGTCCGCACGTCAAGGCGCGCATGCGCGACCTCTGGCCGAGGGGGCAGGACTTCCGCGACTCCTGGCCGGCCGTGCTGCGCGGCACCGGCCTCGGCTCCCTGCTCGGCATCCTGCCGGGGGGCGGGGCGGTGCTCGCCTCGTTCGCCAGCTACACGCTGGAGAAGAAGGTCGCGAGCGACCCCACGCGCTTCGGCAAGGGCGCCATCGAGGGCGTGGCGGGGCCGGAATCGGCCAACAATGCCGCGGCGCAGACCTCCTTCATCCCCCTGCTGACCCTGGGGTTGCCGTCCAACGCCATCATGGCGCTGATGATGGGCGCCATGATCATCCAGGGCATCCAACCCGGCGCGGCGGTGATGACCAGCCGGCCCGAGCTGTTCTGGGGCATGGTCGCCAGCATGTGGATCGGCAACCTGATGCTCCTGGTGACCAACCTGCCGCTGATCGGCATCTGGGTGCGGCTGCTGTCGGTGCCCTACCGGCTGCTCTATCCGGCGATCCTGCTGTTCTGCGTCATCGGCATCTACAGCACCAACACCAGCTTCGCCCAGCTCGCGATCTGCGCGGTCTTTGCCGTGTTCGGCTACATCCTGCTGAGATTCGGATGCGAGCCGGCGCCCCTGGTCCTGGGCTTCATCCTGGGCCCGGTCATGGAGGAGAACCTCCGCCGCTCGCTCGTGATCTCGCGCGGCGAGCCCATCATCTTCATCGAGCGGCCCATCTCCGCCACCCTGCTGGCGACGACTGTGGTGATCGTGCTCGCCCTCATCGTGCTGCCGCAGTTCCGTCGGACACGGAAGGAGGCGTTCCGGGAGTAAGCACACCCGAGCAGAGGTGTCAGACCCCTCCGGGTCTGACGCCTTCTCGGCGCTCCAAGAAAATGGCCAAGCGAAGGAGGAGAAAAATGACGCCAAGATCGAGACTGAGGCCGAGGCTGGGCTCCGTGGGGCTCGCCCTCGCTCTGCCCGTTGCGCTTTTCACCCTGGCCGGAGATGTCAATGCCCAGGCGTATCCGAGCCAGGACATCCGTCTGGTCTGCGCTTTTCCAGCCGGCAGCGGCGCCGACGTGCTGGTGCGCTACTTCGCCGAGAAGCTGCGCCCGATCGTCAACCGCACCGTGATTGTCGAGAACAAGGTTGGCGCCGGCGGAAACATCGCGACCGAGTATGTCGCCAAGTCGAAGCCCGACGGCCACACCATCTACGTCCACGCGGCCACAGCGGTGGCGCTCAACCAGCATCTGTTCCGGAAGCCGCCCGTCGACGTGGCCAAGGCGCTGCGCGTCGTTGCGACCATCAACCGTCAGCCCTGGATGCTGGTGGTCGACGCCAAGAGCCCCTACAAGACGGTCGCCGACCTGACGGCTGCCATGAAGCAGAAGGGCGACAAGGCGAGCTTCGCCACCTCCGCCCCCACGGGCCGGGTGATGGGCGAGCTCTACAGGAACGCCGTGGGCCTCAAGGCCGTCGAGGTGAGCTACAAGACCGCGGCGGATTCCTTGAACGAGCTCACCAGCGGCCGGCTCGACTACGGGCTGCTCGATCCGGTGTTCTCGCTGGCGCAGCAGCGGCAGGGCAGGCTCAGGATCCTGGCGGTCAGCACGGCGAAACGGCTCGATGCCGCAGCCGACCTGCCGACCATGACCGAGCTTGGCATCCCCATGGACCTCACCGGCTGGTGGGCGGCCATGCTGCCGACCGGTACGCCGAAGCCCGTGATCGACCAAGTGCATAAGTGGTTCGTGCGGATGGTCTCCTCGGACGAGACCAAGGCGTTCCTCAACAAGTTCGGCGGCGACCCCTACATCAATACGCCGGAGAAGGCCCAGGAGAAGTTCGAGGCCGCCATCAAGGAGTGGGGCGAGTACGTGCGCATCGCCAAGATCGAGCCGCTTGGGTGATGGTGTAATGCGGCGTAGGTTGGGTTAGGCTCGCAGGGCCGTAACCCAACAATCTCCGGGGGGCCATGTTGGGTTACGCCGCAGCGCGGCTAACCCAACCTACGGATGACTACGGGAGGACAGACATGAGAGCAACCGCAACGAAACGACTGTTCGTGGCTGGGGCGCTGGCACTGCTTGCCACGGTCGCCGCCTTGCCCGAGGCGGGCGCGCAGACATACCCCAGCCAGGATATCCGCATGATCTGCGGGTTCCCGGCGGGCAGCGGCGCCGACGTGTTCGTGCGCTACTTCGCCGAGAAGCTGCGGCCGCTGGCGGGGCGCACCGTCATCGTCGAGAACAAGCCCGGCGCGAACAGCAACATCGCCACCGAGTACGTCGCCAAGTCGAAGCCCGACGGCCACACGCTCTATCTGTTCGCCGGCACCACGGTGGCGGCCAGCATGCATCTGTTCAAGAAGCCGCCGGTCGATGTCGGCAAAGCGCTCCGGGCAGTGGCAACGACGAGCAATCTCGCCTTCATCCTCACGGTCGGCGCCAGCAGCCCCTACAAGACGGTGCCGGAGCTGACGGCGGCCATGAAGCAGAAGGGCAGTACTGCCAATTACGCCACGACCGCCAACCCGGGCCGCATCATGGGCGCCCTCTACAGGCAGAAGGCGGGCTTGACCGCCACCGAGGTGCAGTACCGGACCGGCCCGGATTCCCTCAACGAGATGGTGAGCGGCCGTTTGGACTACGGCCTGCACGATGCGGTGTTCGCGCTGGCGCAGGTGCGGGCGGGGCGGCTCCGCGCCCTGGCGGTCAGCACGGGGGAGCGGCTCGGGGCCACGCCCGATATCCCCACCATGGCGGAGTCGGGCGTCCCCATGAACCTCACCTTGTGGTGGGGCGTGATGGTGCCAGCGGCCACGCCTGACCCGATCGCCAACAAGATCAACCAGTGGTTCACCGAGATCGTGAAGATGCCGGAGACCAAGAAGTTTCTCAACGACGCGGGCGCCGACCCCATGATCCGCACGCCCGAGGAGGCCCAGAGCATGTTCATGACCGCAATCAAGGAATGGGGCGACTACGTGCGCGCCGCCGGCATCCCGCCGCAATGACGGTGTCGGCCCGCGGGGCCTGAGACAGGACCTGAGAGCATCGCCGCTCGCGGTCACCCCGAGGCAGCCTCGCCGCAGGTTCTGGCGTCCGCGCGCGGCCAGCCGCCGCGATC
>JBAPMW010001044.1:0-2787 GCA_049278815.1 Hyphomicrobiaceae bacterium | reverse complement strand
GCTGGTGTCCGGAAGCTTCCTCTCGTCTTCGTCGTCAACACTAACCAGTGGGCCATTTCGGTTCCACTGAAGCAGCAAACGGCGTCCGAGACGCTGGCTCAAAAGGCCATTGCCGCGGGGTTTCTGGGCGAGCAGGTGGACGGCAACGACGTGATCGCGGTACGCGATGCCGTCGAACAAGCGATGGCGCGTGCGCACAGCGGCAAGGGCCCCTCCCTCATCGAGGCTCTGACCTATCGGCTCGGCGATCACACGACGGCGGATGACGCCGCACGCTACCGCCCACCGGAGGAGGTGCAGGCACACTGGAAAGAGGAGCCGATCGTGCGGCTCAGAACCTACCTTGTCAGCAAAGGAGCCTGGGGCAAGGTCGAGGAGGAACAGAATTCAGCAGAGTGCAATACGCGCGTCGAAGCAGCCGTTGAACGCTATTTGGCCACCGGACCGCGCTCGCCGGAGACGATGTTCGATCACCTCTACGCCAAACTCCCGGACGTCTACACCGTCCAGCGCGATGAGCTGAAGGGCGCTTCCCATGGCTGAGATAACGCTGGTCGAGGCCATCAACTTGGCGCTCGCACGAGCTATGCAGGAGGATCCCAATGTCGTCGTGTTCGGCGAGGATGTGGGCGTCAACGGTGGCGTCTTCCGCGCCACGGTTGGGCTCCAGAAGCGGTTCGGATCCGAACGCGTGATCGACACGCCGTTGGCCGAGCTCCTGATTAGCGGTTTGTGCGTTGGTATGGCAGCGCAGGGCCTCAAGCCGGTGGGTGAGATCCAGTTCATGGGCTTCATCTATCCTTGCATCGATCAACTTGTGAACCATGCCTCGCGTCTCCGCAACCGCACCCAGGGACGGCTTACCTGCCCGATGGTGCTGCGCACGCCCTGCGGCGCCGGCATCCGCGCACCCGAGCATCATTCCGAGAGCACGGAGGCCATGTTGGCCCATATTCCGGGGCTACGTGTCGTCATCCCATCCTCGCCGGAGCGGGCCTATGGGCTGCTGCTCGCGGCCATTCGCGACCCTGACCCGGTCGTGTTTCTCGAGCCGACGCGGCTCTACCGGTCGGCGAAATGCAATGTCGAGGACAACGGGGAGGCCATGCCGCTCGATGTTGCCTTCATTCTCAGAGAAGGGCGAGACGTGACGCTGATCAGCTGGGGGGCGATCCTCAAGGAGACCCTCGCTGCTGCTGATGAGCTTGCCGCCGGCGGTATCAGTGCCGAAGTGATCGATCTTGCCACTCTCAAGCCCTATGACGAGGAAACCGTCCTCGCCTCGGTGGTGAAGACAGGCCGCTGTGTCATCGTGCACGAGGCTGCGCGGACTGGCGGCTTCGGTGCCGAGATCGCAGCCCTGATCTCCGAACGCGGCCTAACCTCCCTGCTGGCTCCCATCGCCCGCGTGACGGGTTACGATACCGTGATGCCGCTTCCACGGCTCGAGCAGCACTACATGCCGTCCGTCGACCGTATCGTCGCCGCTGCGCGCCGCATTTGCCAGTTCGGCTGAACGAAACTGAGGTAGCCATGCGCCAGTTCCTGTTGCCCGATCTGGGGGAAGGCCTCGAAGAGGCCGAGATCGTCGCATGGCACGTCACCGACGGCGATCACGTGGTTGCCGACCAGCCATTGGTGTCGGTCGAAACCGATAAGGCCGTCGTCGAGATTCCGTCACCGCAAAGCGGTCGTATCGCGCGGCTTTTCGGCGCGAAGGGAGACCTGGTGAAGGTGGGTGCGCCCCTGGTCGAGTTCGCGGAAGGGCTGGAAGAGGATACTGGCACGGTCGTCGGCGAGCTGCGGCGGGAAGAGAAACGCGAGCCGCCGCAGACGCCCAGTGGGGGCGCACGGGCGCAGCCGCTTCACATTCTGCCTGCAGTGCGAGCATTGGCGCGAAAGCTCGATGTCGATCTCAATAGCGTCCAGGCGAGTGGACCCGAAGGAACCATTACGCGCGCAGACGTTGAGCGTGCCGCCAAGAGCCTGACCGAGGCGGGGCCCGCCGAGACGCTAAGAGGCATGCGCAGGGCCATGGCGCAACGCATGGCGGCCGCTGGTGCTGAAGTCGTGCCGGCCAGCGTTACGGATGAGGCCGACATCGGTGCGTGGTCGGCCGGCGAGGACGCGACCATACGTCTGATGCGGGGCATCACAGCCGCATGCAAGGCCGAGCCGTCACTCAACGTTTGGTACGATGCACCGGCCGCCGAACGCAGACTTCTCGCGCGTGTGGACATCGGCATCGCCGTCGACACAGAGGGTGGACTGATCGTCCCTGTTCTGCGCAACGTCGGCGAACGCGGCGCCGGCGACCTGCGTGCTGGACTCGACCGCATGCGCGCCGATGCCAAGGCGCGCTCGATCCCGCCCGAGGAACTGCGAGGCGCAACCATCACGCTTTCCAATTTCGGTATGATCGGCGGGCGCTTTCCCAGCTTGGTCGTCGTCCCACCGCAGGTCGCGATCATCGGGGCCGGCCGCATTGGTCAGCGTGTCGTGGCGTATGAAGGCCAGCCCGCCGTGCGCGTTGTCCTGCCTCTCTCGCTGACCTTTGACCACCGCGTGGTGAACGGGGGAGAGGCAGCACGTTTCCTCATGGCGCTGAATCTGGACCTTGAGCGTCCCTACTGAAGACAGGACCCTGGCTACTTTGCGCGCTTTGAGACTTTTTCAAGTTGCGCGCGAAGTTCATCGATCTCATCGAGTAGATCGAGCACGACGGCGAGGCCGGGCGGGTTCAAATTGAGATCCCGTTCCAGACGCTTTGCCTTGGCGATCCGGACG
>JBAPMW010001043.1:0-8687 GCA_049278815.1 Hyphomicrobiaceae bacterium | reverse complement strand
TCGCGGCAGCCTTGCCGAGGCCCGCCGGCTCGTGCGGCCGTTGCCGCGGCGGGCGCGGGTGGCTTTCCTTCCTTTGGCCTTGGTCGAGCCTTATGTGCGCCAGTTGGAGCGCCACTTGGAGCGCACGGGCGGCGGAGCCCTGCGCACGGAGGTGCAGATTGTGCCGTTGACCCGCGTGTGGCGGATCGCCGGTGCGCATCTTTTCGGTCGACTGTGAGGCGCCCCTCGCCTCCGGCCTCCGGATGTCGCTCCAAAGCCGGTGCGAGGGGCACGCGAGGGGTTTCGCGAGGGGAGAGATGGGAAGCAAGGTCTGGCTGCGCGCGTGCGCGGCGCTGTTCCTGACGATGGCCGCGGGCGGCGGCGCGGCAGCGGCGCCGGAGATCGCCTGGGAGACGGTGAACCCGTTCCGCTTCTTCCTCGACCCGGCCGATACCGAGGTGCACCGCGCGACCTGGGAGAGCCTGGCGCCGGAGCAGCGCGCCCACCCCATCCTCTCCGCCGAGACCCTGCTGGCCGAGCGCCATCCCGACGGCGGGTGGAGCGCCACCATGTACGACAAGACCTGCTGGACCCCGAAGGCCAACAAGTACGCCTGCCGGGACCGGAGGGACTACCTCCATCCCAAGAGCCACAAGGTGCGCGTCAGCCTCCGCAACTTGGCGGATGCCCCGACCGTCGACTGCACTTGGCTCACCGCGCCCCAAGGCCGCGGCGGGCGCGGGGACACCGCGACCATGCCGTGCGACACCCCCGTGCAGCTCGACATCCCCTATCCCGGCGGCGCCTGGATCAAGGTGGAGATCGGCGGCCGCCAGGTGGCCGAGGTGATGGCGCGCGTCAGCGACATGCTCATCGTCGGCATGGGCGACAGCTTCGCCGCCGGCGAGGGCAATCCGGACGTGCCGGTGCGCTTCTCGCCCACCCGCAGCATCGATTACGAGACGGGCGGCGGCAAAGGCGGCCTGCGCGGCTATCCGGCGCGCATGGGCCCCTGGCGGTCGATCGGCGACAGGGAGTTCATCGAGGAGAACGCGCGCTGGCAGGACCAGGCGTGCCATCGCTCGCTCTACTCGCACCAGCTGCGCGTGGCCCTGCAGCTGGCGGTGGAGGACCCGCATCGGGCGGTGACGTTCGTGGGCGTGGCGTGCTCGGGCGCGGAGATCATCTCGGGGCTGTTCCTGCGCTACAAGGGCCACGAGTGGGTGCCGAGCCCGCCGGAGCTGTCCCAGATCTCGGCGGTGGCCGATGCGCAATGCGGCGGCCGCGCCCGCGATCAGGAGCTGCCCGAGGCCTACCACATGCAGGGGAGGATCCCCGAGCTGAAGGGCGGCCTGGTCTTGCGCAGGTGCGACGCCGACGTGGCCCGCAAGATCGACCTGCTGCTGCTCTCCATCGGCGGCAACGACATCGGCTTTGCCAGGCTGGTGGCCAACGCCGTGCTGGCAGACGGCTCCATGCTGCGCACGCTCGGCGGCTGGTTCGGCCAGGTCTACGGCTTCGCCGACGCCGGCAAGCATCTCGATATGCTCGACGACCGCTACAAGGCGGTCAACCGTGCCGTCCACTACCTCCTGCACATCCCGTGGGATGAGGCCGACCGCGTGATCCTGACCGGCTACCCGCCCATGGCGCTGCTCGACGACGGCAGCACCGCCTGCCCCAGCGGCAACGACGGCATGACCGTGCTGCCAGACTTCTTCCTGAGCGAGGCCAAGGCGCGCGAGGGCAACATCACGGCGGAGCGCCTGCACGGCACCATGGAGGACGCCGCGCGCCAGCACGGCTGGACCTTCGCTGACGCGCACCGGCTGGCCTTCCGCGGCCGCGGCATCTGCACGGGCTACACGGACAAGGCCTTGACCCCGGACGACGAGACGCGCCTGCCGCGCCTGGTGGACGGGGAATGGACGCCCTACAACCCGTCGCAATGGCGCGCCTATGCGCCGCGGCGCCGATGGTTCCGCACGCCCAACGACGCGTTCCTGACGGGCAACTTCCACGTCTCGGAGTCGCTGCTGCAGAAGGCGCTGAAGTCGCAAAAGCTCGGTTGGATGCAGCCGCTGCTGGCGAGCGTCTACTCGGGTGCCTTCCATCCCACCGCCCAGGGCCAGGCCGCGATCGCCGACGCCGTGCTGGAGAAGGCGCGCGCCGTCCTCGCCAAGTACGAGGCGATGCGACGGCCGGACGTTGCGGGCGGCCTGAAGCTGGCGCAATAGGCAGGTCGCGCACGGGCGTGCTGCGGCGCCCTTGCCGAGCACGCACCGGATCGTTAACGATGAGCGCAATGTTAACGATCGCGGATGTAGCCTGCGGCCGCCACCCGCGATGGCCTCTTCGCGTCGATATAAACTTGACCGATGTACAACTGTAGCAAGTGCCCCGGCTACTGCTGCTCCTATCCGCTGATCGCGCTCACGAAGCGCGACGTGGAGCGGCTGGCGAAGCACTTCGATCTGAGCTTCGAGGAGGCCAAGGCCAAGTTTACGGTCGAGCGCTGGGGCCACAAGTACTCCATGCGCCGCAAGAAGGATAAGCACTTCGGCCGCATCTGCCGCTTCTTCGACACCGAGGAGCGCCGCTGCACCGTGTACGCGGCCCGCCCCGCCACCTGCCGCAGCTATCCCGGCAACGGCCGCTGCGGCTACTACGACTTCCTCTCCTTCGAGCGCAGGACCCAGGACGATCCGGAGTTCATTGCGACAACGGACAATACGTAAGCATGCATAGGCAGGGGTCAGACCCTGCGGGTCTGACCCCATGGCACAACGTTTCGACAGCGCCCCCCTTCTCGGCCCGCACCTACACCATCCTGCAAACACAACACGGCAACGCGGTCATAGGGTGTTGAGGTGGTGCCCTGGGTGTCAGATCCGACCAGCGTTATGGCGTGCTTAGCGATCTCGCGGTCGCAGCACCCATGGCTTCTTCTCAATCAACCAATTCAAGACATGATCATGCTCGGGACCGTGAAGGCCACGTCGCCTGTGTCGCTGAGCTTCGTAACACCGAATATCAAACTCGTCCCACACATATGGACCGTCTTCTGGCGCACATCGTAAGGGCCGAGCATCTCCAGAATCGCCTCGGTGTGCAGCCACGCCGGCGTGAGGGTGAGGCCGACGTAGGCCTGGGCGCTCGACCACAGCCATTGGCACGGCTCCGTAACCAAGCCCGCCTCCACCGGGTTGCGATGTATGTAGCGGCTCACCTGCATCAGATGCGCATCGCTCTCGATGGCCACGGAGGTGAAACGGCCACGGAAGATCGGTCCGTCGCGGCCATCGCGATAGTTGACGCGCTGCGTGAAATGGCCGCCAAGAAGGTGCATCGCGTCCGAGAGACGGCCGCTCTCGCTCCGCAGCAGCAGATGGAAGTGATTGTCGAGCAGGCAATAGGCATGTACCTCGACACCGTAGCGCGGCATGGCTGCCGCAAGGCAGTCGTAGAATTTCTGACGGTCGTCGTCGCTGCGAAACACGGCTTGGCGGCCGATGCCGCGGTTCATCACGTGTTGCCATGCGCCCTCGTGATCCTGGCGTGGCGATCGCGGCATGGGCTTATGACCTCGGGGTGGGAAGCGCGTATCGCAACGAGCGCAGCCGGGAGAATATCGCCCGACAGAGCAGCGCGGAAGGGTCAATCGCCAGGGTGTGCCCTGGGGTCAGACCCGCAGGGTCTGACCCCGAGCCTCATCCGCTTGCCGACGGCTGGCGGGGGAAATCGACACCGCAACCGGGGCACTTGTCAGGCAGCATTCTGAAGAGCTTGCCGCGCAGCCGTGTCCGGCAGCGCGGGCAGCGAGTGCGAGCTTGCAGCACTGCGCCCGCCGCCAGGAGAGCGAGGGCGCCCGCGAGCAACGGGTGCGACAGCCAGGCGAGAGCGCCGTAGCGATGCGCGACCACACCGGCCAGCAGCACGCCGGCCATGGCGGCAATCTGCAGCCAGCTGACCTGCCGCTCCCGGCGCCAGAGCGGCTCCAGCTCTGCGTGCGTCAGCGGCTCAGGCTGCTGCATCGTCGCCTGTCCCGTCTCCCCCTGCACCTCAGGCCTCCCCCGGCTCGATCCGCTTGATCGCCGCAATGGCCGGGCCGGAGCGGGCAATGCGATCGACGGCGCCCCGCAGCGGCTCGGCCGTCACCGCCATGTGATGGGCGTTGGCATGCAGCAGCGTCAGCGGGTCGGTGAGGATGCCGACATGGCCCTTCCAGAACACCAGGTCGCCGCGCCGGAGGCCGGCAAGATCGCCGCGCACCTCCACCGGCACGCCCAGCTCCGCCATCTGCATGTCGCTGTCGCGCGGGGCCGCGAGCCCGGCTGCATGCATGGCCGTCTGCACAAGGCCGGAGCAGTCGAGTCCCAGCCGCGTCTTGCCGCCCCACACGTAGGGCGTTCCGATGAAGCGCTCCGCAACCGCGACGAAGTCAGACGCGAACTTGTCAACCGCAGCCAGGTGCCGGACCGGCACGAACCCGCCGCCCGCCAGCCTGGCGAAGCCGGACCCCATCTCCTCGACAGTGACGAGCGCGTTCATGCTCAAGTGCATCCAGGTGAGGGCTTTGGCATCCGGCGCCGCGTAAAGGGCAGTGCCCGGCACGTCGACCCGGTGAGTCGGCTCCCCCACAGTCTGCGAGAGTGCGAGGGCACTGACGTAGCCAACATAGCCGTCGCGGGCGAGTTGCACCCAGGCCAAGCCTTTCTGCTCGTCGTAGTCGTAGACCGTGACGAGCTCGCCGAACAGCACCTCGGTGGCCCAGCCCGCGCCAGGCTCGGGCCGGGTCCAAAGCCCCGTGGCGGCATGCATGACTCGCCGCGTCCTGCCTTCCACGTAGCGTGGCGCACGCACGATTCCGCGCAAGGCCTCCGCAGCGATGTCGTCGCGGTAGGGATGCCTGCGGGGATCGAGGGCGGGCGTGGTCAAGGGTTCCTCTGTTCAAGAAGCGAATAGCGAATAGCGAATGGCGAATAGTGGGCAGAACGCCAACGTCCCCATTCGCTATTCGCTATTCGCTATTCGCTCATTTTCTTGCCGCAGCACCTCCAGCACCGCGCGTGCGGCCTGCACCTCGGCGCCCCTCGGCCCCAGCGGCTTGGGCGCGGGGCGCCAGCCGTAGATGTCGAGGTGGGCGAAGCGGCGCGCCTGCCGCACGAAGCGGCGCAGGAACAGCGCGGCCGTCACCGAGCCGGCGAACGGGCCGTCGGAGACGTTGTTCATATCCGCTACCGGGCTGTCCAGGCTCGCCTCATAGCCGCTCCAGAACGGCATGCGCCACACCGGGTCGCCCACGCGCAGCCCGGCGGCGGCAACCGCACCCGCGAGGCTGTCATCGTCGGTGTAGAGCGGCGGCAGCTCCGGGCCGAGGGCCACCCGCGCCGCGCCGGTCAGGGTGGCGAAGCTCACGAGCCAATCCGGCCGCTCCTCGTCGGCAAGCGCCAACGCGTCGGCCAGCACCAGGCGGCCCTCGGCGTCGGTGTTGCCGATCTCCACGGTCTTGCCGGCGCGGCTTGTCAACACGTCGCCGGGGCGGAAGGCGTTGCCGGAGATGCTGTTCTCCGCGGCCGGGATCAGCACGCGCAGGCGCACGTCGAGCCCGGTCGCCATCGCCGCGTGCGCAACAGCCAGCACGGCGGCAGCACCGCCCATGTCCTTCTTCATGATCAGCATGCCGCTCGACGGCTTGATGTCGAGGCCCCCGGTGTCGAAGCAGATGCCCTTGCCCACCAGCGTGACCTTCGGAGCATCCGGGCGGCCCCAGGTCAAATCGATCAGGCGCGGCGGCCGGCTGCTGGCACGCCCGACGGCGTGGATCATGGGGAAGCTCCTGGCGAGCAGGTCATCGCCCACGATGCTGGCAACGCCGGCGCCGTGGCGCCCGGCGAGCTGCCGCACCGCATCCTCCAGCTCCTGCGGCCCCAGATCGGCGGCCGGCGTGTTGATCAGGTCGCGCCCCAGCCAGACGCCGTCGACAACGGCCAGCACGCGCGCCGCATCCACGCCTGGTGGCGGCTTCAGCCGCGCCGTGCCGGTCTCGGCATCGCCGGTCCTGTAGCGCCGGAAGCGATAGGCGCCGAGACCCCAGGCGACGGCAGCAAGCTCCGCATCCTCGACGCCGCTTGCCACGTGATAGAGCCCCGATGGCAGCGCACCCGCCAGAAGGCCCAGCAGCAGCTCGGGCCTCGCCATCGGATCGCGCGACTCCCCGATGCCGAAGGCGACGCCGGCAAGGCTGCCATCGCTGCCGGGCAGGAGCAGATGCTTGT
This sequence comes from Hyphomicrobiaceae bacterium, assembly GCA_049278815.1. Classification (GTDB taxonomy): domain Bacteria; phylum Pseudomonadota; class Alphaproteobacteria; order Rhizobiales; family Hyphomicrobiaceae; genus AWTP1-13. Next base: position 2,430 of record JBAPMW010001043.1, on the reverse strand, counting down.
TGCCGTTGCCCTTGAAACCGGCGGCCTCCACCCAGGCACGCTGCGCGTCGGTGAGCGGCGCCTCGCGCAGCCAGCTCGTGTCCCGCGCGATCCAGATGGGGATCGATTTACCCGGAATATCGGCCGGCACCAGCACCGATTGAGCCGAGGAGATGGTCATTTCTGTTGCGGACATGGCCTGATCGTGAAACAGCAGGGGCGTTGCCACCATACATGACGGCAGCGCGCAAGACGTGGACTGTCTCGGCAATTCTGCGCGCGGCCGGGAGGGCACTCGGGGAGTCGCATGGCCTATAAATTGGCGATTGGCAATAAGAACACGTCGAGCTGGAGCCTGCGCCCCTGGCTCGCCATGCGCCACGCCGGCATTGCCTTCGAGGAGATCGACATCGACTTGCGTGCGCCCGACGCCAAGGCGCAAATCCTGGAATTCTCTCCCTCGGGCAAGGTGCCGGCGCTGCTGGTGGGCGGCGGGCGCGTCGTCTGGGACAGCCTCGCCATCATCGAGCACCTGGCGGAGACCCACCCGGCGCTGTGGCCAAGGGCGGCGGCCGCACGGGCTCTGGCACGCAGCGTCTCGGCCGAGATGCATGCGGGCTTCCAGGCGCTGCGCGAGCACTGCCCCATGAATGTCCTGGCGCACAAGCCCAAGGCCCGCCTGCTGATGCCGGTGGCGGCCGACGTGCGCCGCATCGTGGCCATCTGGCAGGACTGCCGCAGCGGGCACGGCCGCGGCGGTCCGTTCCTGTTCGGGCGGTTCAGCGCCGCCGATGCCATGTACGCCCCGGTGGCGTCGCGCTTCCGCACGTATGTGCCCGACCTCCGCGCCTACGGCGACGACGGCACGGCCGAGGCCTACGTGGAGGCGATATTCGCCCTGCCCGAGATGGCGGAATGGGCACAGGGTGCCCGCGCGCAGGTCGAGGCTGCGCAGCAGGCGGGGAAGGCGGAGGCCCGCGTGGCGCGCCGCCTCAGCCCAGCTCGTCTCCGGCGACGGCGCGCATGATCGCCGGCAGCGCCAGCAGCACCGCGGCAACGAGCCAGATGGCGAGCGAGACCGCCGTGCTCGATTTGAGGCCCCGGATGCGCTCGTAGGCGGCCGCCGGAATGCCGGCGATGGCCAGCGTCATGAGGGTGACCGCCAGCGGCGTGATGTAGGCGTTGATGACACTGCGCGTCATGTAGGGATACCCCCGGAGCACAACGCCCAGCATGTAGTCGGCCCAGTCGAACACCGGCGACAGGCTGAAGCCGTTGAGCAGCGCGAACGCGAGGGTTGCGATCAGCAGCAGCGCGCGCGTGAGAAGGGCGGCGACGCCCATGTTCTGAGCCAAGACCTCCACTCCCCCTAAAGCCTCACGCCCTTCACCACCGCGACCCAGAACACGGCCACGCGAAGCACGGCAAGCCACGCCATGGCGAGGACAAGGACCGCGGCCGGTGGCACGATGCGCGGCGTGATGGCGCTGACCGTGGCGACCACCGGCTTGGTCACCGTCGCCAGCACCCGCATGACGAGATTGCCCGTGCCGAGGACCGGCGTGAGGATGAGGCGGACAAGCAGCAGCACGATGAGGGCCGCCAGCAGCAGGCTCGGCAGGTGCAGATACCAATACGTGACGAAGCCGGCGCTCTGCATCTCTCGGCTGTCCCCCCCTTGCCCGGCTCACCCACCCGCCGATGCGAGCGGAATATAGCCCGCCGCGGCCGGTCTTTGAAGGCTTCGCGCGGCAGCCGGGCTGCAAGTGCGCCCAATGGTGGCGCCGCGGCCTCGATACAGGCCTCGAACCGGAGGCCTACTCCCCCTCAGCCTCGGCTTCTGCCGCTTCGAGGCCCGCCTCGGCCGGCCGGTCGAGGCTGCGGCCGTGATGCGGCTCGATCTCGCCGAGGTTGCGGGCGCAATGCAGGAGACGGCGGGCGTCCTTGCGCCTGAGCCGCGTGGCGCCCTCGGCCTTGAGCCGCTCGATGAGCTGGGCGTCGTGGTCGGCCAGCTCGTCCCCCAGCAGATGGCAGCGGTCGATCAGGGTCTTCAGGCAGAAGCCGTCGACCGCCGTGTACCAGACCGCGTCGTCGCGGAGCTCGATCAGCTTCTCGCCCTGACGGGTGGTGAGGTCGTGCTGGCGCGAGGCCATGCCATGCAGGAAATCGAGCTCCCAATCGGTCCACGCCACGTCGTCGAGCCTGCACAAGCCTTGCGCCACCGCGCGGGCACGGGCGGCATCCTTCTGGATTGCGACGATCTCGCGGTAGCTTGCCATGGCCGGGCCTGTGGAAGACCTGTGGTTGGCTTGGGGAGTAAGGCGGAACAACGTGTGGAACCCTAGCCGATTCGTGGGCACGCGGGCGCCGCCCTCCCCAGGTTTTCCAACCGGTTTGTGCGCGACTTATCCACGGGTTATGGACAAGGGTGCCAAGCGCACTATGTAACGG
>JBAPMW010001042.1:0-2470 GCA_049278815.1 Hyphomicrobiaceae bacterium | reverse complement strand
CAGAAGCAGGCCCCCTTTCGCATCGTCAACTGACATTCCGCCGCACCCCGCGGCACCCCCCACCCTGGTCACACCCCACGCCGGCCGGATGCGGACAGCTCCGTCAGGCAGCGGGCGAGATCGGCGAGATGCTGGCGCATCTGGTCGAGGGCGAAGCCGAGCGCGAACACGTGCTCGGCGTCATGCGCCGACAGGCCGCGCGTCAGGCCCTCACGGCGCAGGGCCGCCATCTCGGCCGCAAGCCCGTCGAGGGCGGCGATCACCGCTACCAACGGCGGCGGGCCGCGGCGCGCCAGCAGCGCGCGGGCGCAGGCCTTGAGGTAGTAGCCCGTCAATCTGCCGATGCGCGTGAGCCAGGGTCCGAGCCGCGCCTCGAAGGGTGCGGGCAACGGCTCGAGCGCGGCGCGCCCGAGCATCACCAGGTCGTGCCGCAGCCTCAGCATGGTGCGCACCAGCGGGCCTTGGTCCGGGTCCGCCGTCAGCCGCGTCATGCGCTCGTGGCTGGCCTCGCCGGCGGTCGTCTCCAGCTTGACGAGGGCGCGGCCGATGTCGTCCTGCAGCTTCAGGAGCGCCGCCTCGTCCAGGCGGGGGTGGCGGGTGAGCTTCTTGAACAGGCCCGGTTGCAGTCGGGCCATCAGCTTCAGCATGTCGGCCGCAGCCTGAAGGGCGAGATCGCGGGCGCGCGCGGGGAGCACCAGCAGCGACACCATGAGCCCGATGCTGCCGCCGACCGCCACCTCCCACAGGCGCTCCAGCGCCGAGGCGATGGCCGTTGCCTGGGTGATGGTGGGCGCGAGAAACACCAGCACGGCGGTGAACGGCGCGGCGCTGAGGCGCGGATTGAGCGCCGCCAGCAGCGTCGGTGGGCCCACGGCGATGGCCAGGCCGGCGTAGAGCTGCGCCCCCTGTGCGTCGGGCATCAGCGCGCCCACGGTGCCGGCGTAGGCGGCGGCGCCGATGGTGCCGATGAAATAGTCGGCCGTGGCACGCAGGGACCGGCCCACGCTCAGTTGAGTGAGGACCACCGCCGTCAGCACGGCCCACAGCGGAATCTTCAGCTGCAAGAGGTGGGCAACCGCCAGGGTCGCCACCGCGGCGATGGTGACGCGCACGGCCAGGCGAAACTGCACGCCGCGCCCGGCGAGCCACGCGCGGAGCCCCTTCCCAGCTGCTGCGATAGATGTCATGTGCGAGATCGCGGTCGTTGTGTCCGGCTGCTAAGATGGTGTCAGACCCTTCCGGGTCTGACACCATAGCACCACCCGCGTTAGAGCAACGGTGCCAGACCCGGCGGGTCTGACACCTCCCAAACGGAGATGCCCGTGACCAATATCGTCTACCGCCCCCTGGGCAAGAGCGGCGTCCCGGTCTCCGCGGTCGGGCTCGGCTGCATGTCGCTGTCGGGCATCTACGGCGCCGCCGAGGATGCGCAGTCGGAGGCGCTGATCCGGCACGCCATCGACAGCGGCCTCAATCATCTCGACACCTCCGACATGTACGGCTGGGGCCACAACGAGCAGGTGGTGGGCCGGGCCATCGCCGGCAGCCGGCGCGACAGGATCGTGCTGGCGACCAAATTCGGCCAGCTGCGCGGCGAGGGCGGCGCCAACAAGGTCGACGGCCGGCCGGAGTACGTGCGGGCCGCCTGCGACGCCAGCCTCGGGCGGCTGGGCGTCGATACCATCGACCTCTACTACCAGCACCGCGTCGATCCCGCCGTGCCGGTGGAGGAGACGGTGGGCGAGATGGCGCGCCTGGTCGAGCGGGGCAAGGTGCGGTTTCTCGGCCTGTCGGAAGCTAGACCTGAGCGCATCCGCCGCGCCCACGCCGTCCACCCCATCGCGGCGGTGCAGACCGAGTACTCGCTGCTCTACCGCGCCGAGGCCGAGGAGACGCGGCAGACCACCCGGGAGCTTGGCATCGCCTTCGTCGCCTACGCGCCGCTGGGCCGCGGTTTCCTGACGGGCGCCCTCAAGACGCTGGCCGACATCGACGGCCGCCGTGCCGCGCATCCCCGCTTCCAGGCCGAGCACTTCGACCGCAATCGCGCGCTGGCCGCAGGCATCGAGGCCATCGCCGCCCGCAAGGGCTGCTCGCCGAGCCAGCTGACGCTCGCCTGGCTGCTCGCCCAGGGCGACGACGTGGTGGCCATTCCCGGCACCCGCTACGCCCCCCGGCTCGATGAGAACGCCGCCGCCATGGGCGTCGCGCTGACGCCGGCCGAGCTGGAGGAGATCGCGGCGTCGGTGCCGAAGGGCGCGGCCTCCGGCGAGCGGTATCCGGCGGCCGGCATGAAGGGGGTCTACCTCTGACGAGGCTCGGCCCCAGATCGGGTGTCGGGCTTCGGGCGTCGGTAACGCTAGGCCACTTTCCAGTTGATGTGGATCGGCGCCCTGCCGCTGGGGTGGGTCGCGCCGCTGGTCGCAGTCGCCGACATGTCCCCCTCCCCCTTGTGGGGAGGGGCTAGGGG
>JBAPMW010001041.1:0-4317 GCA_049278815.1 Hyphomicrobiaceae bacterium | reverse complement strand
TGCGCGCCTTCCTGGCCGACAAGATCGGCAAGCACGAGATGCCGGCGCACCTTGAATTCCGCGCGGCGTTGCCGAGGACTGCCGTCGGCAAGCTGTCGAAGAAGGAGCTGGTCGCGGAGGAGCGGGCGAAGGCCAACGCGCAGACTGCCGCCGAGTGAATGTGTCATCCCGGGCCTTGTGCCCGGGATCCAGCTCACCGCTTGCTCCGGAGCCAGTTGCTGGCTGGATCCCGGTGACAAGCACCGGGATGACAAGAGAGAAAGGACCGCCCCATGGTCGACGCCGTCATCGTCTCCACCGCCCGCACGCCCATCGGCAGGGCCGTGCGCGGCGCTTTCAACCTCACCCACGGCGCCGATATGGGCGGCCACGTCGTTGCCCAGGCCGTCAAGCGCGCCGGCATCGAGCCCGGCGACGTGGAGGACGTGACCATCGGCTGCGCCAACCCCGAAGGCGCCACCGGCGGCAACATCGCGCGCCAGTGCGCCATCCGCGCCGGCCTGCCAGTCACCACGGCAGCGCAGACCGTCAACCGCTTCTGCTCCTCGGGGCTGCAGGCGATCGCGCTGGCCGCGCGCAGCATCACCCAGGATGGCGTGCCGGTGGCCGTGGCGGGCGGCTTGGAGTCCATCAGCCTCGTGCAGATGAACCTCAACACCAAGTTCTACCGCAACGACTGGATCGTCGAGCACAAGGGCGCGCTCTACATGCCGATGATCGAGACCGCCGACATCGTTGCGCGCCGCTACGGCATCTCGCGCGAAAGCCAAGACGAATACTCCCTCATCAGCCAGCAGCGCACCGCCGCGGCGCAGAAGGAGGGGCGGGTGGCGGCCGAGATCGTGCCGATGACCACGGTCATGCAGGTGGAGAACAAGGAGACGAAGGAGATCTCCCAGCGCACCGTCACCCTGGAGCGCGACGAGGGCAACCGTCCCGATACCACGCTCGAAGGCCTCGCCAAGCTGAAGCCGGTGCGCGGGGACGATCAGTTCATTACCGCCGGCAATGCCAGCCAGCTCTCCGACGGCGCATCCGCGTGTGTGCTGATGTCGGACAGGGAGGCAGCCAAGCGCGGCATCAAGCCGATGGGCATATTCCGCGGCTTCGCCGTGGCCGGCTGCGAGCCCGACGTGATGGGCATCGGCCCGGTGTTCGCCGTGCCCAGGCTGCTGCAGCGCACTGGTCTCAAGGTCGAGGACATCGGCCTGTGGGAATTGAACGAGGCGTTCGCCAGCCAGGTCATCTACTGCCGCGACAAGCTCGGCATCGCGATGGACCGTCTCAATGTGGACGGCGGCGCCATCTCCATCGGCCACCCCTACGGCATGTCGGGCGCGCGCATGACCGGGCACGCCCTGATCGAAGGCAAGCGCCGCGGCGTGAAGTACGCGGTCGTCACCATGTGTATCGGCGGCGGCCAGGGCGCTGCCGGCCTCATCGAGATCGTCTAATCGGGAGCCTTTGGAGCGCCAACCATGAGACGTGCGCGACCGGATTCCCCTCCCCCTTGTGGGGAGGGGCTAGGGGTGGGGGGAATCCCGACCTTCGATGTTCTGCAATCCCCCCCCCACAGTTTGGGGGCGCGCCTCCAACGCGACGGGGGCGGGGACGCTGCGGCACGCTTTGGACTCCATTTTCAGCGATAGCGGGTACTAGGGAGCAACCACATGGACCTTCGCTTCAGCCCCGAGGAGAACGCGTTCCGCCAGGAGCTGCGTGCCTTCTTCCGCTCGGCCGTGCCCGAGAGCATCCGCACCAAGGTGATGGAGGACCGCCACCTCTCCAAGGCGGAGCTGGTCGCCTCGCACAAGGCCCTGCACGCCAAGGGCCTCACCGTTCCGCACTGGCCCAAGGAATGGGGCGGCTCCGACTGGACCCCCGTGCAGCACTACATCTACACCGAGGAATTGCAGTTCAACGGCGTGCCGCAGCCCTTGCCCTTCAACGTGGCGATGTGCGGACCGGTCATCATCGCCTTCGGCACGGAGGAGCAGAAGAAGCGCTTCCTGCCGCCCATGGCCTCGCTCGACGACTGGTGGTGCCAGGGCTTCTCCGAGCCCGGTGCCGGCTCCGATCTGGCAGGGCTCAAGACCTCGGCCGTGCGCGCCGGAAGCCCAGGGGGCGACCACTACATCGTCAACGGCCAGAAGACCTGGACCACGCTGGCTCAGCACGCCGACTGGATCTTCATGCTGGTGCGCACCGACCCCGCGGCCAAGAAGCAGCTCGGGATCTCCTTCCTGCTCATCGATATGAAGACGCCCGGCATCACCGTGCGCCCGATCCAGACCATCGACGGGGGGCGCGAGGTCAACGAGGTGTTCTTCGACGACGTGAAGGTGCCGGCGGAGAACCTGGTGGGCCAGGAGAACCGCGGCTGGGACTGCGCCAAGTTCCTGCTCGGCAACGAGCGTACCGGCATCGCCCGCGTCGGCTACTCCAAGCAGCGCGTGCAGCGCCTCAAGGAGCTTGCGTCTCGGGTCAAGGCCGGCGACCGGCCGCTGATCGAGGACGAGCGCTTCCGCGAGAAGCTGGCGGCCGTCGAGGTGGAGCTGAAGGCGCTGGAGATGACGCAGATGCGCATCCTCTCCGAGGACCGGCACCGCAAGGGCAATGCGCCGAACCCGATGTCGTCGATCCTCAAGATCAAGGGCAGCGAGATCCAGCAGGCCACCACCGCGCTGGCGCTGGAGATCGCCGGTCCCCTGGCGCTGCCCTACCAGATGGAGCGCGGCGACCATGAGCCCAGCTCCAACCAGCCGCCCGAGGATCTTGAATGGGCTGCACCTGCGGCGCCCGCCTATTTCAACTACCGCAAGGTGACGATCTACGGCGGGTCGAACGAGATCCAGCGCAACATCCTGGCCAAGGCGGTGCTGGGGTTGTGATGAGAATCCCCTCTCCCCGCCTGTTGCGCTCGTGGAGAGGTCGGCGATGGCGGGGAGAGGGAGAAAAAAATGGACTTCGATCTGAGCGACGAGCAGCGCCAGCTCAAGGACAGCGTCGAGCGGCTGCTGGCCGATGCCTATGGCGACCTCAACCTGCGCGTGGGCTATGTGAAGCAGCCCAAGGGCTACAGCGCCGCACTGTGGCAGCAGTACGCGGACCTTGGGCTGCTGGCGGCGCCCTTCGCCGAGGAGCACGGCGGCCTCGGGCAGGGCCTGACGGAGACCATGATCGTGGCCGAGGCGCTCGGACGGGCGCTGGCGGTGGAACCCTACCTCGCCACGGTGGTGCTGGCCGGCGGTGCGCTCAGGCACGCCGGCAACGCCGCGCTGCTCGCGGAGCTGGTGCCTGCCATCGCCGCGGGCCAACTTACCGTCGCCCTGGCGCACCAGGAGCGCCAGTCGCGCTACGACCTCGCCGACACCGCCACCACGGCGCGCGCCGACGGTAAGGGCGGCTACACGCTGGAAGGCGAGAAGATGGTGGTGCTCGCCGGCGACAGCGCCGACAAGCTGATCGTGGCGGCCCGCGCCGCGGGCGGGCGGACCGACCGGAGCGGCATTGGCCTGTTCCTGGTCGATGCCCAGGCCAACGGCGTGACGCGGCGCGGCTATGCCACCCAGGACGGCATGCGCGCCGCCGACGTCACTCTGGCCGGAGTCAAGGTTGGGCCGGAGGCGGTGCTGGCTGGGCCGGAGAGGGGCCTGGAGGTGCTGGAGCGGGTGGTGGACGAGGCCGTCGCGGCGCTGGCGGCCGAGGCCGTGGGCGCCATGGCGGGCCTCACCGAGCTGACCGTGGAGTACCTCAAGACGCGCAAGCAGTTCGGCGTGCCGATCGGCTCGTTCCAGGTGCTGCAGCACCGGGCCGTGGACATGCTGACCGCCACGGAGCAGGCCCGCAGCATGGCCTTCTACGCCACCATGATGGCCGCCGAGCCCGGCACGAACGAGCGCCGCCGCGCCATGGCCGCCGCCAAGGTGCAGATCGGCCGCTCGGCCCGCCTCGTGGGCGAGAGCGCCATCCAGCTGCACGGCGGCATCGGCATGACCATGGAGTACAAGGCCGGCCACTACTTCAAGCGCCTCTCCATGATCGACCTCGCCTTCGGCGACGCAGATCACCACCTGCGCGAGCTGGCGCGGCTGGGTGGGTTGACGTAGGGCGGCAACCTGGCTCGAGCTGCGGGACTTTCCACACATTGCGGATTTGCAAGAGTTTCCCACCGTGACCTGGGATACCCCTACCGATTGTTGTTGACATCAGAACAAAAATAGAACTTATATGGGTCCATCAACAGACCCTGGCTGGGCGTCCGCCTGTGCACTTGACGCTTCGGCAGCAAATCAGGTCTGACGCCATAGCTTGCAA
>JBAPMW010001040.1:0-1595 GCA_049278815.1 Hyphomicrobiaceae bacterium | reverse complement strand
CGCGACTGTCGGCATCGCCTATCTCCTGGCGGCGCGGCTGAGCATCGCGCTGTTTCGCATGCCGGATGGCGTGGCGGCGTTCTGGCCCGCAGCGGGTATAGCCGCGGGAGCCATGATTGCGCTCGGGTCCGCCGGACGCTTGCCTGTGGCTATCGCAGTCGTGGTCGCAGTGATCCTGGCCACCATCGGCGGCGAGCTGAGCCTGGCGGCGGTCATCATCTTTGCCGTGGGCAACGCGGGGGAGGTCCTGCTCTTCGCGTGGCTGATCGAACGCCATCACGGTCGGGAGTTCAGCCTCGATACCCTGCCCCGGGTGCTCGGCTTCTTTCTGGCCGCCGGGATCGCGACTTCCGTCTCGGCGATCGGAGGTGCTGCAGGCCTTGCAGTCCTGCACGGCTCCGACACGTCAATCGCGACCACCTGGCTGCACTGGGCTGCTTCCGATACCTTGGGCATCGTTGCGGTGGCGCCGCTGATTTTCGGCGTGGTGCGCGCCTGGCAGAACATGCCCGACCTTCCGGAGATCCTCGAAGGGGCTGGCATACTCGCCGTGCTTGCCTCGGTAACCGTGCTCGCCTTCGGCTGGCCGCCGGGCCACTGGTTCACCATCGTGCCGCTCGCCATGGTTCTGCCCCTGCTCGTCTGGCCGGCGGCGCGCTGCGCCCCGGTGTTCGCAGCGTTTGCAGTCTTCATTGTTGCGGTTGTCATCGTTGCGACAGTCACATTGGGCGTGGGTCGGCTCGGCGACGCGAGCGTCCCTCTTTCCGACCGCCTGGTCGTAGCGCAGGCGGTCCTGATGTCGGTTGCGCTATGCACCCTCGTCATCGCCGCGCTGTTCGCCGAGAGGCGCTCGCGCGAGGCCGTGCTCAGCGGCAGCAATGCGCGGCTGCGGACCCAGGAGGAGGCGTTTCGCCGGCTGCTCGGGTCCCTGCCTGCCGCCATCTACACGACGGACCGGGCCGGGCGCATCACCTATTGCAACCAGGCGGCGGTCGAGCTGTGGGGGAGGCAGCCCGCGCTTGGCCAGGACAGATGGTCGGACCATTGGCGCCTGCACTACCCCGATGGCACCTCGGTGCCGCTCGGCGAGCGTCCCACTCAGATCGTGCTGAACGAGGGTCGCGCCGTGCGAGGCACGGAGGCGCTGCTTGAGCGGCCGAACGGCACGCTCGTTCCCATCATGCCTTGTCCCGCGCCGCTCATCGATGACCGGGGCACGGTCATCGGCGTCGTCAACATGCAGCTCGATCTCACCGAGCAGAAGCGGGCGGAAGCGGCGCTGGCGGAGCGCGACACGATACTGGCGCTCGCGAGCAAGGCCGCGCGTGTCGGCAGCTATTTCCTCGACTGCGCCGCGGCGACCGTGCGGTTGACGCCGGGCTGCGCGGCCCTCTACGGCCTGCCCGAGGGCACCACCGTGCTGGCGGTGGCCGAGTCACGCACCTGTCTGCATCCGGAGGATGTGGCGGGGGTGGATGCACGGTTCGCGCAAGCCTTCCGGGAGCGGCAACGCGAGGTCGTCGCGCAGTTCCGCATCGTGCGACCGAGCGACGGCGAGGTCAGGTGGATCGAGACCCGCGCCCTCGTCTCATACG
>JBAPMW010001039.1:0-9229 GCA_049278815.1 Hyphomicrobiaceae bacterium | reverse complement strand
CGGCTTGGCCGGCTGCCGCGCGGTCGAGGTCGCGGCCCATGGTGACAATGCGGCTGACGCTGGCGCGCCGGCGGCTCGCCGCGTCCACCACCTCGGCGCCGCACGCGATCTCGCCAGATGCGACGGTGCCGGCGAGGCCGCGGAAATCCTGGCCCGCGCGCACCACCATCTGCACGGGGAAGCGGAAACTGGCGCCACTTGCAGCCTCTGGCGCGCTTTGTCGGCCGGGCACCTGCTGCAGGAGCTCCAGCAGCGGCGGGCCGGCGTACCAGGGCATTTGCTCCGAGGCCCGCGCAACATTGTCGCCCAGCACCGCCGAGACCGGAATCGCCGCCGCGTCGCGGAAGGCGAGGCGGCGCGCCAGCGCCAGGAGCTCCGCCTCGACCGGCAGGCTCGACGCGTTTGCCACGGTCGATCTGCTGTCGGAGCTGTTCGACCTGTCGCTGCTGCTCGACCTCGACCGGCGCTCGCTGCGCTTCCACGACACCACGCGCCAGTTCCTGCAGGACGCGGCGCGCAAGGCCGGCCAGCTCGCCCAGCAGCACGCGCGCCTCGCCGCGGCCATCGCCGGCCTCGGCGACGCGAACGACGCGGAAGCAGCAAAGACGGACTATTTCTACCGCTACCTGCCGGAGCACCTCCATGAGGCCGGCGACCGCGCTGGGCTGGATGCGCGGCTGCTCGATCCGGGGTGGCTCAAGGCGAAGCTCGCCGCCACGGCGAGCCCGCTCGCGCTGGTGGGCGACTACGAGAAATTCGGCCAGGGTGAGATGCAGAGCCTCATCGGCCGCACGTTGCGGCTGACCTCGGGCATCTGCGCCCGCGACCCACGCCAGCTCATGCCGCAACTGCTGGGCCGTCTGATGGCTTTGGCCGACCTCGATCCGGCGGCGCCGGCGTTTCTCGCCGCCGCGTGCCGACACCTCATCCGGCCGGCCATTCTCACCCAGCACCCGAGCCTGACGCCGCCCGGAGCTGAGGCAGCGCGCCTGGAGGGCCATGGCGGCGCGGTGCTAGCGCTGGCGGTGCTGCCCGACGGCGGCCTCGCCTCCGGAGGCGACGATGGCACGATCCGGCTATGGGACCCCGCGCGCGGCGCCGAGACCGCACGGCTGGAGGTCGACGGGGCCGTCACCTGCCTCGCCGCCCTCCCCGACGGCCGCCTCGTCGCCGGCGATGCTCTGGGACGGCTGCATTGGCTCCTGATCGTGGAGTAGGCAATGCTCGCGATTGGCGGGGGGCGGCACCAGTGTGGTAGTCTACGCGCGCCGGTCGCCACCAGCCGCGGGCCGCCGGCGACAAGGAGCCCCTACCATGCTCGACCAGTCCAGCCCCAAGGGCCGCATCCTGGCCGCGGCGCTCGCGTGCGCTGCCGCCAAGAGCTGGAGCGACGTGACGCTGCTCGATATCGCTGAAGGTGCCGGTCTCGGCCTCGCCGACCTGCGCAGGGAGGAGGCCGGCTCCAAGACCGCCATCCTGGCCGCCCTGCTGCGCGCCGTCGACGACGAGGTGCTGAAACGGGCACCCAGGCGCGCCGAGGGCCAGAGCGCGCGCGACCAGCTGTTCGACATCGTCATGACGCGCTTCGATGTGCTCGGCCCCTACAGGAAGGCCTTGCAGTCGATCCACGCCTCGGGCGCCGCGGACCTCGCGCTCGCCGGCCCGGTGCTTTCCTCCATGGGCTGGATGCTGGAGGCCGCCGGCATCGGCACCGACGGCGCGGGCGGCAGCCTGCGCGTCACCGGGCTGGCGGCGGTCTACGCGTCGGTCTTCCGCACCTGGCTGGAGGACGACGACCCCGGCCACGCCCGCACCATGGCCGCCCTCGACCGTCGGCTGCGGCGCGGCGAAAGCGCCATCCGCAACGTGGAGCAGGTCACCTCCGTCGTGCAGCGCCTCGCCACCGAGGGCCCCGCCTTCCTGCGCTCGGTGCTCCGCGGCCGCCCCGCGCCTCCGCCGCCGCAACCGCAGCCGGGTGAGGGCACGCCGGCGGGGACGCCGTAGCGTCCTGCAGGAGGCAGTAAGGCAGTAAGGCAGTAAGGCAGTAGGGCAGTAGGGCAGTAGGGCAGTAGGGCAGTAGGGCAGTAGATGGTCGCAGCAAGCTCCTGTGTCCCTACTGCCCTATTGCCGTTCCAGGTCCGCCGAGCCCGGCAAGCCAGTTGTGGCCAGGTGCGTCTTGGAGTAGGCACCGGCCCATGAATGAGCCCAAGACCGAGCCATCGTCCCCACCCTCGCCCCTTGTCGCCGGCCTCACGGCGCGCTGTCCGCGCTGCGGCCAGGGGGCATTGTTCCGCTCCGGGCTCATTCTGCGCGAGAAGTGCGAGCGCTGCGGGCTGAGCTACGCCTTCGCGGATGCGGGCGACGGGCCCGCCGTGTTTGCCATCTTCATCCTGGGCTTCCTGGTGCTTGCCGGCGCCCTGTGGGTGGAGTTCCGCCTGGAGCCGCCGGTCTGGGTGCACGTGGCGCTGTGGGGCGTGCTGACGCCGCTGCTGGCGCTGGCGCTGCTGCGCGTGCTGAAGGCTGGCCTGATCGCCCTGCAATACAAGCACAAGGCCGGCGAGGGCGGGCTTGAGGTCTAGGGGTAGGCCGGGACGACACCGGACGGCCTTCGGCCTAGGCTTCTCTTCGCTGGCCCAACGCAAGCATGGCAGAAAGTCTCCTATGCCCTGGAACCTGACAGACGCAGACCGGGGCAAGTGCGCCTGTTTCTGCCTTCAGCAAGTGCATCGATCTGGCTCAGACAGATGAGCCTCAGCGCTTGACGTGAGGTCGCTCAGACGACAGGACTCTCCATGCGTGACGGTAATAAGATCGTCGAAGCACACCCGACCACCGTCTGGCGTCCTGACTCCATGGATTTGGTCGGCGCGGACACACGTCGAAGGTAGGGCTCAATCGTGCGGAGCGCGATCGCGCCGAGTCGACCTCGTCGCAAGCGGCATCGGCTCGGGAGACGGCGCAATACCCCTCCCGCAGCAATACGCCCTACCCCTTACAGTGGGCAGGAGTGGGGTTAGTCTTAGGACGCCACGAAGGAGTCCTGTCTGCGCAGTAGCCGCGCTTCTCCATACAGAACCAGTAGGCACTTTTCTTGATGCCGTATGGATCGTCGCCGCTGACGGCCGCCAAGCCGCCCAGTCCCCCGCCGAGTACCGTGAAGACCTGCTGCCTCTTGACGAACTCCTCCTTCGACTCCGCCTCTTTCGCGGCGATCTCCGTGCACTGCTTGGAGTCGTGCACTGAGCCGCCGCCGAGACGCCTGGCTTTGAAAAGGCGGGCGGGTCATATGTGGCGCAGGCCTGCAGAGCAAGCGCAACGCCCGCGACAAAGGCGAGCCGGTCAAATCCCTTCATCGGTTCCCCCACGGACCAAAACGCAATCAAGCGTAAGGTGGCGCATCGAGGGACACTACGGGACCGACGCACTGGGTGAGCGAAAGACCACCACCGAGTGTGTCGGCGGAGCAACGAGGCGGAAGTTGGCAGGGCTGAGGCGCTCGTGTGCAGCATCTGCGAGCCGGCGCGGGTTGTCGTCGCATCGATGGCGCCCCCCCTGCCCTTCTGTGCACTGGGTTCCCGCCTTCGCGGGAATGACGCCAGTTGAGAGCGCGCAACCCCGTCGCAGCCGTCATCCCCGCGAAGGCGGGGACCCAGATCACCTCATCACAAGGGAATTGCTTGACGTTCGAACGCGCCGAGACTTGCCGCCGCCATGCGTAACCGCAATCGATCTGTTGGGCGCAAGAAGAAACTCTGCTTAGGGCAAGCCGAAACGAGATTGGACGGAGCTCAGCCGAAGCAGAGCTGCGCCAGCGCCGTCAGGCTCGCGAGCAGGGCCTCGCCGCGCACGGCGATGAGATAGAGCGCGCCGGCCAGCAGCAGGGCGACGGCAGTCAGCAGCGCAACGCGGACGCCGGCCGGCATCCTGTGCCGGTCGGCGTTGCCGCCCGTGTCCTTCGTTTGCCCTTGCCTTGCCATTTGCCTCACGCTGCGCCGACGGCCGCCAGCCGCGGCACCGGCCGCTCCCGGATGGGCAGATGCACGACGGCGGCCATCAGGCCGACGCCGATGGAGATCCACCACATCGTATCATACGACTTGCTGGCATCGTAGAGCACGCCGGCCAGCCACAGCCCGGTGAACGAGCCGAGCTGGTGCGACAGGAACACCACCCCGAACAGCATCGACATCCAGCGCGTGCCGAAGAAGGTGGAGACCAGAGCGGAGGTGAGCGGTACCGTCGACAGCCAGAGCAGGCCGAGGACCGTGCTCAGCGCGATCACGGTGGGGCCGGTGATCGGCAGGAACAGCAGGCCCAGGAACACGAAGCAGCGGCCGAAGTAGATCAGGCTGAGCCCAAGGCGCTTCTCCATGAAGCGCGGCGACTGCCCGGCCACGTAGGTGCCCACCAGGTTCGCCAGGCCAACGCACGTGAGCGAGATGACGCCGACGCTGGCGTCGAGACCGTGGTCGGCCACGAAGCGCGGCAGGTGCACGCCGTAGAAGGCCACGTGAAAGCCGCACACGAAGAAGCCCGTGGTGAGCAGCAGGTAGCTCGGGTGCGTCAACGCCTCCTTAAAGGCCTGCACCAGCGTCTGGGTGTCGGCCGGCCCCGCGGTCGTGGGCTTGCCGCTTAGCGGCCAGGCCAGCGGCAGCAGGAGCGCCATGGTGCCGGCGAGCACCAGCAGGCTCATCTGCCAGCCAAGCAGGCCCATGAGGACGTGTGTATAGGGGAAGGCGACAAAGCCGCCGATGCCGCCCGCCATGCCGAGCGCGGCGATGGCGGCGGTGCGCTGCTCGGGCGGCGCGGCCCGCCCGGCCGCCCCCACCAGCGCCGTTATGCCCGTGCCGCTCACGCCGATCCCAAGCAGCACGCCGCTCAGCATCAGATCGAAGGGGGACCGGGCCGCATACATGACATAGAGCCCGGCGACGGTCGCCAGGACGCCCGTAACCACCACACGTCCGGCGCCGTAGCGGTCGGCGATCATGCCCGCGGCCACCGCGCCGATGCCCCAGAGCAGGTTGGCCACCGCCATGGCGGTGGAGAACGGCTCGACACCGATGCCGAGCGCGGTTGTCATGGGCGGCAGGTACAGGCCCATCACCTGGCGCAGGCCCATGGCCACGCCCACGATCAGGCCGGCCGCCAGGACGACGACCCACAGTGGTCGGGCGGGCCGCGTCGCCGCCGATGCGTGCATTTGCATTGGAGCTGTTCTTTCTGCGTGGAGCGTAGAGTTAAGGCATCATTTAGCCGCCCAGCCGGCGCTTTCCCAGCTGCCATCGGCGCCGCTGGGGCGAGATTTTTTCAGACCGCCCATGAGACTGGCTCATGGGTGGCGGCATCCGCCAGTCCAGAATCTGGACCGCAGACCTACGCGCGAGCCACGCAACGTCCGCCGCCGGGGGGAAGCCATTGTGGAACCGCCAGCGCGCGATTTCGTTGAAGCGGAAGCGAAGGCGCTCGCGCGCTGGTGCTCGCGCGCTACTGCACCTATCGAGGCTCCTGGCAGCGAAAGAGCCAAGGCGGACATCCGGGTGGGGAAACAGTGAACGACAACGATCCCTTCCAGGGCGAGAACCTGGAGGAGGGCGCGCGCAAGACGAATTCCAACCTGCAGAGCCTTATCGAAGCGGTCGGAGGCCTTCTTGCGGTGTCCGGGGACCTGCTGGGGCGGCTGCAGCAGATCTTGAGCGGTTCCCGGCCCCCAAGCGGCGACAGCAACGGATCGGAAGAGCTCGGAACGCCGCCGCCGACGGATCGCCGCGACTGCTGAAGGCGGAGGCGTGACGGGCTGCAACGGACGTCGAATGTTCCGTCCGACGCAGGATCTCACGGCCCCAGCCCCTTGAGGGCGGTATTGAACCTGGCGAGGTCAGCCCGCCACTGCGCCTGATAGCGGGCGACCTCGGCGAGCCGGGCGATGATCGCCTTGCCCTGCTCCAGGGCCTCCCGCGCCTCGGCCTCGCGGCCAAGCTGCGCCTCCAGCAGCCCGATCTTGTGGCAGCTCGCCGCCAGGTCGCGTTGCCAGTCGAGGCGCGCGGGGTCGCCCGCAGCCAGGGCCTCGGCGATGCCGAGCCCAAGGCGATAGGCGGCGAGCGCGTCGGCCGTGCTGCCCTGGGCGGCGAGCACATCGCCGATGCGGTCGTGGCTCGCCGAGACGTCCCAGCGCCAGTCGGCGCAGTCCGGCGCCAGCCTGGCGGCGGCCTCGGCCAGCGCCAGACCGTGGCGGTGGCTCTCCAGCGCCCCGTCGAGATCGCCCTTCCGATCGAGCGCCTCGCCGATGCGGTCGTGGGCGACGGACAAGTCGTGCTGTCGGGCGGGGGTCGCCGGATCGGCCTTGGCCAGCGCCTCGCAAATCTCCAGGCTCCTGCGGAAGCAGTCGAGCGCCGGCTCCGGCTGCCCGTCTGCCAGCAACAGATCGCCGATGCGGTCGTGCGCCACCGAGGCGTCGCGCCGCCAGCGCGGGGTTTCGGGCTCGCGCTCGGCCAGCGCCAGGACCTCCGTGCGCGCCGCCTCGTAGGCGGCCAGCGCGGCCCCGCGCTCGCCCTTCGCCAGCAGCGCATCGCCCAGCAGGGTGCCGGCCCGATACCTGACGGGCCCGGCGCCGTCCTTGCCTGCGGCAAGCCCCAGCTGCCGGCGGAACGTGGCCTCGGCCACCTCCAGGCGGCCGGTGCGCAGATAGAGGCCGCCCAGCAGCATCTGCAGATCGGCATCGTCGGGGGCCAGGTCCGCCGCCCTCGCATAGGCCGCGAGCGCGTCGCTGGCATCGTCGATCAGCGCCAGCGCGCCGAGTTGACGCCATCGGGCCGCCTCGCTGCCGTTGGGCGCGCCCGGCGGGGCGTCACCGTTGAGCCGCTGGCGCAGGACATGCTTGGCGACGCCCCGCCGCCACCCGGCCTCCGGCAGGACGTCCTTTGCCGCCGCGTCGAGATCCCCCTCTACGACCTCGCCGGCACCGACAGTCGGCCCCGCGCCGGCGAACGGGGCAAAAGCCTCCAAAGGCTCCGCAAGACGGCGCCGCAGGCGCTCCTTGAGGGCGTGCGCTGGATCGGGCGGAGGGGCCTTGGCACGCCGTGCACGCCGCCGGCGCCGCCAGTAGAGCACGCCGCCTGCCACCGCCAGAACGACCGCAACCGCCGCCAGGGCCAACGCCGTGGCGTTGCCGCCGGGCCAGAGCATTGCCGCCGGCACCGATACCGACACGCCGAGGAGCAGCCCGGCTGCGTCCATCCCTCCCCCGTCAGAAGTCAGAAATCGGAAGTCAGAAGTCAGAAGTCAGAAAAGAACCGCGATTCTGATTTGAAGCTGATTTCTGACTTCTGATTTCTGATCTCTGATTACCCCGGCAGCGGGATGATCTCCTTCTCGTCGCCGGGCACCAGGGCGAAGCGGCCGGTGCGCCAGTCATCCTTGGCCTGGGAGATACGCTCTTTGGAGGACGACACGAAGTTCCACCAGATGTGGCGCGGCCCGTCCATCGGCTCGCCGCCGACCACGACGATGCGCGACTGCGCCAGGGCCAGGATGGAGATGCGGTCGCCCGGCCTGAACACGAGAAGCCGGCCGTCGCCGAACGTGTCGCCGGCAATGTCGATCTCGCCGGAGGCGACGTAGACGGCGCGCTCGTCGTAGTCGGGGTCGAGCGGCAGGACGGCGCCGGGCGCCAGCACAGCCTCGGCGAACAGCCCTGGGTGCGGGAAGGCGACCGGCGATTGCGCTCCGTAGGCGCTGCCCATGACAATCCGCACGCGCTTCCCCTCGCCGGTGATCCGGGGCAGCTCGTCGGAGCCGTGGTGGGCGAAGGCGGGGGCCCCCTCCTCGTGGCTCCTGGGCAGGGCCGCCCAGCACTGGATGCCGAACAGGCGCATTTTGGCTCCGCCGCCCATCTCTCCGATCGCATGGGCCAGGCCCTGCCCCCCGGTGACGAGGTTGGCCGCGCTGGTCTCGCGCTCGGAATGGACGATGCCGCGTCCGGCCGACATCAGGTTGACCTCGCCGGGCCGGATCGGCGCGGAGGTGCCGAGGCTGTCGCGGTGCCAGACCTCGCCCTCGAACAGGTAGGTGACGGTGGCAAGGCCGATATGTGGGTGCGGGCGCACGTCGACGCCGTGGCCGATGAGGAACTCGGCCGGCCCCATCTGGTCGAAGAAGATGAACGGCCCCACCATCTGCTTCTGCGCCGAGGGCAGCGCGCGGCGCACCTCGAAGGCGCCGATGTCGCGGGCGCGCGGCACGATCACGTGCTCGATGGCGCTGCAGGAGAGGGTATCGCCTGGAATCGGGTCCTGACCGGGTTGCCAGCTCACGCGTCACCTCCTCCTGGTAGGCCCCGACATCACATTAGCGGCGCCCGCCGCCCCCGCAAGTCGGATCGGCGCGGGAGGAGGTGTCAGACCCTCCGCCCCGGCGCAGGCCGGGGTTGACACCATTGCATCACCGCCGTTGGAGCCATGGTGTCAGCCGTCAACCGGCTGCGCCGACCCTCGATGACGAAACGGTGGACGGAGCCGAGACCCTCGTCGCAGACGCCGACGGGTCCCCCTCCCCCTTGCGGGGAGGGGCTAGGGGTGGGGGGACTCCCGACCTGCGATGTTCTGCAATCCCCCCCACCCTGTCCCTCCCCCGCAAGGGGGGAGGGGACGCCGCGGCGCCCGGCTCATCTCAACTTCGGCAACAGAGCCAGCTTGAAGCTTAGTTTCGTTTCAGGCCCAAAGGGTCCGACACTACAGGCTGACGCCGCACGCGGCGGCCCATTTGAGGCCCTCCACGGTGCCGCGGCGCGGCCGGTACTCGCAGCCGACCCAGCCGTCGAACCCGGTGCGGTCGATCAGCCGGAGCAGGTAGGCGTAGTTCATCTCGCCGTCGTCGGGCTCGCCGCGGTCCGGGGGGCTCGCGATCTGGTAGTGGCCGGCGATGGGCGCGAACGCCTCGATCGCGGTCGCCAGGTCACCCTGGGCGATCTGGCGATGGTAGAGATCGAACTGCAGCCGCAGGTTTGGCTCGCCCACCGCGGCGATCACGTCGCGGGCCTGCTCCGTCCTGGTGAGGAAGAAGCCCGGTATGTCGCGCCGGTTGATCGGCTCGATCAGCACCTCGATGCCGGCCGCTGCCGCCGCCTTGGCCGCCCGCCTGAGGTTGGCGACGTAGGTGGCGTGCTGCGCCCCGTGCTGCGTGAGCCCCGCCGGCAGATGCATGCGCCGCCCGCCGGTGGCCTCGGCATACC
>JBAPMW010001038.1:0-1559 GCA_049278815.1 Hyphomicrobiaceae bacterium | reverse complement strand
GGCAGCGCGCTGCCGGCGTCGGCGTCGTAGTCGCTCGCGGCGAAGGAGTAGCCATCGACGGCGGCGTTGGTGTGGGCGGGCACGGGCCTGGGCGCCACCGCCGGCTCGGCCAGGATGCGCCCGGCGGCCTCGGCCAGAGGCACGGTCTCCCGGCCCGCCACCGGCACCACGCGCTGCTTCAGGATGGCCAGCGCCTCGCCATGGCGCAGGCGCTTCTTGTCGTGGGCGAAGCAGTCGTCGCTGAGCTTGTTTGTCATACGGCACACCCAGGGGCATGGGCAGGGTCATGGGCAGGGATCATGGCATACCACGCAGCAAGCCTCGGATCTCTATAGCAATCCCGTGCGGAAGGGGAGGCGTCAGGCGAGCCGGAGCTCCGCATCACTCTTGAGGTCCGAGGTGGGCGATCAGCCGATGCAGCTCCTCGCATTCCGCCGGCGTCGGATCGGCGAGCGGCGGGCGCACCCTGCCGGCACTGCGGCCGACGGCGGCGGCGCCGGCCTTGACGAGGCTCACCGCATAGCCGGGGCCGCGGCTGCGCAGGTGCACGTAGGGGATCAGGAACTCGCGCTCGAAGCGGGCGAGGGCGGCATCGTCGCCGGTGTGGACGGCACGAAACGCGTCCATGGCCGTGCGCGGCACGAAGTTGAAGATGGCCGAGGAGTAGCTGGTGAAGCCGCGGGCGGCGAAGGCGCGGGCGTAGGTCTCGGCGGTGGGCATGCCGTTGAGATAGACGAGCCGGTCGCCGAGCGCCGCGCGGATGGCCATGATCTGCTCGGCGTCGCCGATGCCGTCCTTGAAGCCGATCAGGTTGGGGCAGGCGTCCGCGAGGCGCGCCAGCGTCTCGGCGGCGAGCATGCAGTTGGCGCGGTTGTAGACCACGACGGGCAGGGCGGTCGCCTTGCACACCGCCTCGACGTGGGCGTAGAGGCCGGCCTGCGGCCCCTCGGTGAGATAGGGCGGCAGCAGGAGCAGGCCGTCGGCGCCCAGCCGCTCGGTCTCGCGCGCGAACGCTGTCGCCATGCGCGTGCCGTAGCCGGCCGCACCGAGGATGGGGATGCCGCCCATCCGCTGCGAGACCGCGCCGGCGAGGAGCGCGGCGTACTCCTCCGCCGTCAACGAGAAGAATTCGCCGGCCCCGCCGGCCATGAAGAAGACGGCGGGCCGGTAGCCGGCCAGCCATTCGAGCCGCGCCGCGGAGGAGCGGGTGTCGAGAGCATCGGATGCATCGAAATCCGTGAGGGGGAAGGCCAGCAGGCCGCCCGCCAGCACCGCCTTGAGCTCCTGCGGCGTCAATCGTGCCATGGCTTCCCTTGGGCTCCTTCCCACCGATGCAATTCGGATTGTTCCCTGACGGAGGTATCGCGCGGGGCTCGCGCGGCCTCTATAGTGCCGCACCACCGGGTGAACGCAACCGGTGACAACGTAAGGACGATCGGGGGAGAGGCAGCATGATCCGTCGCAAGCTTGGAGTGGGCCCTGCCATCGTGGCGCTGGCCAGCGTTGCGGCGCTGGCCGCCGGCATGCCGGAGGCGCGCGCCCAGGAGTTTCCCAGCCGC
>JBAPMW010001037.1:0-2515 GCA_049278815.1 Hyphomicrobiaceae bacterium | reverse complement strand
GCGCGGCATCGTGGTCTGGCCCTGATGGTACTGCGCCAGCACGAAGCGCTTGAGCCCGGGGCCGAAGTGGCGTACGCTCGGCCACAAGATAGTTAAATCGGGAGAAACCCCGACTTGCCGCGCGGCGAATCTCCGTATTTGCGGCCAGTGGTTTCCATCCAGCATTGCCTCATCCGCTCCTCGGCTGCGCAGGGCGGACCGGCACTTATCAGGGACAAGGTCTCTCTACCGGCCCTATACCGTCCCCTGCTCAGCCTCGGCCACCAAAAGCGCTTTGATCTGCTTCAAGTCTACATCCGCGTTGGCAAACATGATCAGCCCGAGCTTTTTCACCGGGTCGAGCAGCATTTCCGTCGAGCATCCCGGATCGCCGCCGTCGTGGCCCCAGTAGCTTCCGCTCTTGAACCAGCCCAATCCCCGCTCGCAGCCGCCGAGCATTTCGGCAACGGTCTCTTGCCTGAGCAGGCGGGTTTCGCAAAATCGCCCGCGGTTCATCATCGCGATCATAAAATTGGCGAGCTGGTTCACGCTGGTTCTGACCATGCCATCGGCCAATGTGGGGTAGCTGTAGAGGGCGTGCTCATTGTAGCCAGCCTTTGGCGAGACTCCCTCTGGTAGCAGGTTGCCATCGCCGTCCCCGGGGCACAACGGACCCTTGAGCCTTCTGACATAAGTATAGGAGCGCCCGTGCCTCTCGGGGTCCAGCCTGGCGATGTAGAAGGACGTCTCGTTCATCCTGAGAACGCTGTAGACGTTCTGCTGCAGGTACTCCTCCAACGGCTGGTTGCCGATCACCTCCACCAAGTAGCCCAACAAGGCGAAGCCCGCATTGGAATAGCGCATCTTGGCTCCCGGGGCGCTCCTGGCATAATTCCTCCGACTCCAAAGCGAGCCGCTGGTGCTGAAATACCGGGTTACGACCTCCTCGAGCGAGATGGCAGGGTCGCCAACCGAGTACGTCGAGTCGAGAGCATCGCTGTCGTCGATGGAGGACGTGTGGGTGAGCAGATGCTTGAAAGTGATCGGTTGCTCGGGATGTCTTGGATTGCGCACGGGAAACTTCAGGAAGTTGCCTACATCTTCATCGAGGTCAAACAGGCCTCTGTCGCGCAGCTGCATGACGGCGGTGGCGGTGATGGTCTTGGAGATGGACGCGATATGGAACAGGGTCTGATCGGGGGTAAACGGAACCCTCTTCGTCATGTTCGCCATCCCGTATCCGTTCTGCCAGACGACCCTGTCCCCTTTGGCGATGCAGGCGGCGAGGCCCGGCACGTTCTGCCTCGCCATCCAGTTGGCAATCTCGATTGCACCAAGGCTGCGCAGGGGCGGCGGGACCTGGCTGCCGTCGATAGCGGTGGTGGCGCTGCGGGACCCTGGAACGCCGATCCTATCCTGGGCTACCGCCGAGCGCGCCAGCGCTGCACTCGCAGCCACACCGACGCCGAATTGACGGCGCGTCACGCCTTTGCCCGCCATGATCGACCGATCGACCTCGCCATCCGGAAGTGCTGCAAACGACATCTTGAGCATGCCGGAGCAAGCCAGATATCAGGCCGAGTACCTATTTTGGGGTGCTGCGAAGTCGGAGGCTTCCGCCGCCCTGTCGGCAGATTCGTGGACACGAACAGTGACGCAACGCACATGAGGTAGTAGGAATGGCAGCGGACGTGTAAGCGGATGGTCGTGCCAAGTTTTCGATCGAGCAGATGGGGTTAGGTAGACACAACTGCTCGTGGGGCCGCGGCGCTGAGATAGATCGCCGCTTCCTCTATGGAGTCCCGACGGTTGCGCTCTCCCGGACGTCTCAGTGACCGCTTTTCCCGGACGGCGAATGCCCCTCGAGGAACACATAGTTCTGCCAGCTCCGCATGCGCAGCAAAATGCGTCGGATGATGGCGAAGTGATGAGCGTACGGCGTATAGACCGCCACCTGAGCAGCTGCGCCGCCAGGAATATTGTAGGCTGATATGTCTTCAAGAAGATCAATGATCGCAACCGCTCGCCCGCCTGGCGGCGGGTCTCCCATGTCCTGGAGACTTCCCGCAGCCTGAAACTGCCCGGTCGCGATCGCATCGAGCACACGCGCCACCTTTCCCTTGAATACGCGCCCCGGCACTGCGTCGAAGGCGACCTCCGCCTCATCACCGGCTCTGACCCTCTGCAAGGCGTTCTGCTGGAAGCCTGCCGCCAGAGCCCGGTCGTCATGATGGACGAAGACCATTGCAGGGCGGAAAGGCGCCGGAACCACATACATGCCCGGCCTCAGCGCCAATTGCGTCACAAAGCCTGGGCCAGGGGCCCTGACTGTCGTCAATTGAAGATTGTACTCGGCATCTTTCAGCTCGGCCCGCAGGCGGGCTACGGACGTGTGCACACCGTCGATCTGCGACTGGTACACGACACGGGCTTGCTCGGCGCGGGCAAGGGCCGCCTGCATGGCCCCTTTCGCCGACTGGTGCACCCCTCGCTTGTTTTCCACGTCGGCAACGGAGAACGGCTCCGGGTTCCCCCG
>JBAPMW010001036.1:0-4419 GCA_049278815.1 Hyphomicrobiaceae bacterium | reverse complement strand
GCGAGAAAGCGCGTGTACTCCGAGGCTTTCCGGACGGGAGACCACATGACGACGCCGCTAGTCGCGAAGCGCCACACAAGGGTGCCGCGGTCCCCTTGGGCCGCGGCGTGCAACGATCGTTCAGGTCTGGGCCGGCCGGCCTGCCAACCGTGTCTCCCCGGCCGAATTGGACTCCCAGCAGCGCACGCGGGCTTCACCCTTGGTGTGACGCTCGCGCAGGCGCCAGGCGATGCCGCGCTCGCCGAGGCGTTTGAGGAAGAGCGGCATGTCGCAATCCTCCTCGAGCGCAAGCGAATCCCCTGAGACGTAGCTGCAAACGGAGAATTCCGCGCGTGTTATGCCGGCGGCTGCGAGATCGGCGCCGCTCACGATCAGCCAGCCATGGCCGGGATCCTGGAGGTAGGTGAAGAGGCGTGGCTCGGGCGCGCACGCCAAGACGATGCGGGCATTGCGATGGGCATGTGCATCGAGCCACCTCGCCGCATCGTCTTCGGTGTCGGCGAGGTGGAGGAGGGAGTGGATTCCGCTTTCGTCCTGGAGGACGGCGGTCTGGTCCGGGCGCGGGCGTTCCAGGATGGCGTAGGAGAGAGTGGAGGCCATGGTGACGATGCGGTAGGCCTCGACGACGGTCACATCGCCGCTGCCGAAGCTGTCGAGATGAAGCGCGAAGGAAGGGCCGGAAAGGTGATCTGCCGGAGTCTTGCGGACGAGACCCGCGGCGCCGTTGTTGGAGAGCCAGGCGGTGCGCTTGCGGCGGTGCCGGGCGGGAGGCTCGGGAGTGCCGTCCGAGAAACGGATGAGCGAGCCGAGCGGGGCGATGTCGTAGATTTCGCGGGCCGAGAGCAAGGTGTTGGGCATGGGAAGGCTCCGTGGGGGGCGGCGGGGCCGGGGAGCCTCTCTCCCCTCGCCGCGCCGTCACCCACCACTGGCCCTCCTCTCACTCCCTCCTGCCGGCGTATCAGCGCGATCTGCGCTCACCTCATGTCGGCGCGCGTCAATTCGAGAGTGCGCTTGGCCGGGACAGCTCGATGACATGGAGCGCCACCGCCGGGCGGCTGATGGTCATCGACAGCGTGGCGGCGAGGCCCACGCACAGAGCTGCGGAGGCGGCGGCGGCAAAACGCCAGGCGGCTCTCTGCCTGCGCGCGAACTCAGCTTGGTGCGTCCATGAATAGTAGACCGGCCGCACGGTTGCTGGCGCCGATGCATTGAAAGCCAGCGCCCTGACGACAGCGTGCGCCATGGGAGCGGGCTTCAGGCGGCGCTTGGGCGTGATGAATACAGCAAGCGCGATCAGTTGCAGACCGAGGCCGGCGGCCATGGCGGTTTGGTGGGCCTCGGCCGGGTAGCGGCCTCCGTCGGCCGGCCACAGGGCGACGATGAAGCCCGAGAGGCACTGCAGGCCGAAGGCGGTGCCCATGTTGAGGACGCCGAGGGCGGCGTTGGCGCGGCCCGACACCTCCTTGGGGAAGTACTGCGCCAGGACGGCGAAGCTGAGCACGGTGGCGGCGCCTGCGGCGGCTACGACGGCAAACAGCAGGCGGGACGACACCGGAAGGCCGAGCAGCAAGGCGAGCTGGGCGGCCATCGACAGGGCGAGCATGGCGGCGAGGAACAGCTCGGTCGGGATGCCAGCGCGGCGCAGGCGCTCGGCGACGGCTCCCAGCAGCAGGGCGCTCGCGGCGAGGGCAGTCGCCATCAGGGTGAGGTGCTCGACGACGGCGGGCCGGTCGAATCCCGCGACGTCGGCGAGCCAAGGCGCCGCCCAGAGGCCCTGCAGCGAGAAAGACGTGCCGACACCCAGGGCTGCCAAGGGCGCTATGCGCATGAAACGTGGATCGAGGTAGATGGCGAGGAAGCCGATCCTCGGTGAGACGGCGGCGTGCGTCAGCGACTTCCTCTCCGGCACGACGAGGAGAATCAGCAGTGCCACGGCCGCCGAGGCCACGGCGAGAGCGGCGAACAGGCCGCGCCAGCCGAGGGCCTGCACCACCGTCTCGGCCGGTCCTGTCGCGGAGAGGGCGCCGAGCGCGCCCAGCATAATGTAGCAGCCGTTGGCGAGAGCGACGCGCTCGGGCGGGAACCACAGCACGATCGCCTTGAGGCCGGCCATCAGGCCGACGGCGACACCGAGGCCGATGAACGCGCGGCCGACAAGCAGCGAGGCCACGCTGTCGGCAACGGCGAACAGGAGCGAGCCGGCGGCGGCGACGACGAGCAGCGCGCTGTCGACGAGCCGCGGCCCGTAGCGGTCGAGCAGAACGCCGCAGGGGAGCACGACGGCCGCAAACACCAGGAAATAGACGGACGTGAGCAGGCCGAGGTCGGCCGCGCCGAGGCCCAGCTCGGCGGTGAGGTCGCCGGCAATGAGGGCGTTGATGGAGCGGAACAGGTAGGAGAGGTAGTAGCCGGCCGCGAAGGGCAGCAGGACAGACACGACAAGACGCGCACGGGACATGGGGTTAATCCGGGCAATAGGGCTCCGTTGCCGCAGCGGTGCGCGCGGCCGGCCGGACTTCAGGGATCGGTTCGCGTTTCAGTTCGATGAGGTCTCGGCGTTCACGGGCCTCAGCCGTCATCCTTCCGGTCGCGCCGCCAGATGAGGCGGGCGGTGGCGTTGGCGGTGTCCTCGATCAGGGCGCCGAAGATCGGATGCGGCAGGGCGGGGTCGTCGAGCCTGATGCTCAAGTAGGTCTCGTCGGATGACCTGCGGGGCCTCCTCCAGGCGGCACCGATCTCGGCGGTGCCTGCCATGATGCGGAAGTCGGGGGCGCCATCGGCCTCCCTGCGGTCGTTGGCGACGAGCTGCACCTTGATGTTCAGGGTGAGCGTGCGGATGGTGCCGGCGTAGCCGTCCTTGACGGCGGAGAACGTCCCGATCACAGGCATTGGGTTCCCTCCTTTGTTCCTTCCTTCATTTCGAGGCGGTGCCGCGGTAGGCCCGGAGCAAGATGTCTTTGTGGACGATCACCCGCAGCGGCCAGCCGGGGCGCACCTTGATGGTCGGCTGTACGTTAAGCTGGCGCTCGATGACGCGCTGTCCCGCGCGGTTGGTGGTGGCCTGGGTGGACTGCTGCAGCGCCTTGATGAGGTCGCTGTCGCTGGAGCCGAAGGCGAGCTCGCTGCCCACGCCGAGGACAGTCGCGAGCGCGACGCCCTTCAGGAGTTTCCAGGTGTGGAGGTCGACCTCGTCGGCCAGGCCGGCGTAGCCGCCGGTATCGGTGGCGGGCAGGTTGTCGATGACGATGGACGAGCCGTCGGGGAGGATGATGCGCTGCCAGACGACGAGGGCGCGCTCCTGGCCTGACGCGACGATGTTGTCGTACTTGCCGATGAGGCGCGAGCCCTGCGGGATGAGCAGGAACCGCCCTGTAACCGTGTCGTAGACGTGCTCCGTCACCTGGGCGATGACGAACCCGGGCAGATCAGAGTTGAGGCCGGTGATCAGGCTCGCGGCGATGACGGTGCCGGCCATCAGCTGATAGGCCGAGATCGGCGTCTGCAGCCCATGCGGATTGTAGACCTCCTTCTCGGGGCCGGACTTGAGGAAGGTGAGCTTGCGCGTCTGGTCGGCCGTGTTGATGCTGGCGCCGATGACATCGGTGTCGCCACCGGCAAGTACCAGCGCGCGGTCGGCGGCGCGCAGGGCCGAAAGGGTCGCCAGCCCGCCATCCGTTTCAACTGGTGGCGGCTTGGGCACCGGATCGGCGCGCACGTCCGTTGTCTTGGTCTCCTTCGGTGCGGGCTTGAGCTGGAGCCGGAAGAACACGCCGGATTCCTTGGCCTGACCGGCCAAGCGCGCGAGCCGCGCGATCTCCATGCGCTCGGCGTCCGTCAGAGGGTCGAGCGTTGGAGCCTTCAATGCCGGGACCGGCGACAGTGGCGTGGAAGGCTGCTTGCCGGCGTCGGCCTTCTTCTCCGGCTTCACGCCGTCGTAGCTGGCGGGCAGCTTCGACAGCGCGTCGGTGACCGGCTTGTGCTCGACATTGAACAGCTCCTGCGGGCGGCGATGCGCAGGCTGGGCGGCTTGAGGGCCAGGAGCACGATGAAGGAGATGAGGCACAGCAGGACCGCGGCGGCACCGATCACCACCTTGCGGTTGATGCGCGTGACGGGCTGCGGCCGCGCCCGCAACTCAAGCGATTCCGGCGCGACCTTGGGGTCCGGCGTGGGTTGCCCCTGCTGCTCGCCGTCGGTCATTGCTTGGTCTCCCGCCATACCGCATCGGTGCGGACGATGCGGACGATGCGCTGCGGTTCCGTCCCCAGCCGCAGCTCGGCGGCCGCAAACAGGCGGTCGACGATGTAGGTGCTGCCGCGCACCCGGTAGTTGACCAGCGCCGGCTTGGCATCCGGTCCGACCACGAACAGGGGCGGTGCCTCGCTCTGGGCAAGTCCCGAGGGGAACTGGATGTAGACC
>JBAPMW010001035.1:0-6725 GCA_049278815.1 Hyphomicrobiaceae bacterium | reverse complement strand
GCCGCCACGGCGCTGCCGTTTGCCTGCGCGCTCCCGGCATGGAGCGACCGCTTCGCACCGGCCGACGCGCGGTCCGGGCAGCAGCCCGGGGAGCAGCGATGAGCCCGGCGCGCCTCATCGCTGCCGGCCTGATGCTGGCCGTGCTGGCGGGGCTGCTGGGCTGGCAGGTCCACCGCGAGCGCCTGGTCAGGGCGTGCGTTGAGGACGGCGGCCTGTGGCACGGCGCGCGCTCCGAGTGCATCCGCCCAATCCTGCAACGCGACTACCAGCGCTCGTGAGGTGTCCCTCCGGGTCTCCGACACCGGTCGCGGAATGGTATTGGCCCGCCGGGCTGCCTTGCGGACCTGCGGACCCACGCAACAAATCTGGCGCAACCAACCCCCTTCGCGCCGTAGGCCGGTGCCGCAAAACGACCTAAGTGAGCACGATGGATGATCGGCATGCACCGTTCGCCGACGTCGCGATGGGGGGTCCTACGCGGCCATCTACGCGGTTCTCCGCAATTTCCTGAAGCAGACGGGCGTCGAGCGCATGAACGCCAATCATCAGCGGTTCGAGGCCGTGGAGGCGGTCTTCGGAAGCATCAAAGACGTGAAGGTGGGCGGCCTCGAAGGCATCATGTTGCGGCGCTTCGATGGGCCTGCCCGCCGCTTTGCGCAGACGCGGGCAGTTGAGACTGTCGCAAATCAGATGCCGCGCTTTGCCATCGAAGCGCTGGCCTTCGGGGGCATGCTCCTGCTGGTCCAATCGAGTCAGCACGGTGAGTGCCCGCCCAATGGTCCAGCAGCATCTACTGCATCATCCGGTTCGGCAGCCAGGTGATGGTCTCCGGCCACGCCAGGAAGATGCCGATGGCGACGAAGTCGGCGATCACGAACGGCAGCGCGCCGCGAAAGACCTGCCCCAGCGGGATGTCGGGCCGCACCGCCGCCACCACGAAGCAGTTGAGCCCGATCGGCGGGGTGAGCAGGCACACACCCGCCATCTTGACCACGATGATGCCGAACCAGATCGGATCGTAGCCGAGCTTGATCACCGCCGGGTACACCACCGGCAGCGTCAGCAGCATCATGCCGATGGCGTCCATGAAGCAGCCGAGGATCAGATAGACGCCGAGAATGCCGATCATAACGACCACGGGCGGAACGGGGAGCGACAGCACCCAGTTCGAGAAATGCTCGGGCAGGCCGGCGAAGCCCAGGAAACGCACGAAGATGAGCACGCCCCAGATGATGGCGAAGATCATCACCGTCAGCTTTGCCGTCTCCAGCAGCGCATCGTTGAGGGACTTCCACTTCATGCCTTTGACGAGGGCCAGCAGGTAGACGACAAAGGCGCCGAGCGCGCCCGCCTCCGTCGGCGTCGCCCACCCGTAGTACATGGCCGAGAAGATGATGACGATGACGCCGATCACGGGCAGGGTGGGGGGAACGGAAGCGAGGCGCTCGCCCCAGGTGAAGCCGGTGATCGGCCGGCCCACGTCCGGCTTAAAGGTGCTCCAGACGACGATGATGAGCGTGTAGCACACCGCCGAGATCAGGCCGGGTATGAACCCGGCGATGATGAGCTTGCCCACCGAGGCCTCGACGATGATGGCGTACACCACCATGATGACCGAAGGCGGGATCAAGGCGTCGAGCGTTCCGCCCGCGCACACCACGCCTGCGGCCAGGCGCTTGGCGTAGCCCGCATTCAGCATCTCGGGGATCGCCACGCGGGCGAACACGGCCGCCGCCGCCGTCGAGGCGCCCGACACCGCCGAGAATGCCGCCACCGCGAACACCGTGGCGATGGCGAGTCCGCCTGGCATCCATCCCATCCATTTCTTCGCCGCGTCGAACAGCGCCTGCGTGATGCCGGCGTGATAGGCGAGATAGCCGATCAGGATGAACAGCGGCAGCACCGACAGCGTGTAGTTGACCGACTTGGAATGCGGGATGGTGCCGACGATGCCCGCGCCCGCGTGCCAGCCGATGATCGACACCACCCCCAGCAGGCCCACGAGCGCGGCCGCGAGATAGACGCGCACGCCCGCAATCACCAGTACCAGGAGGGCGGCGCAGCCGATGAGCCCGATCGCGTCCTTCGAGAGTTCCACGTGGGCCTCAGGCTCTCCGGTTGGGGTCGTGCCGGCGGTCGACTTCGATGTCGGCCTCAATGCCGATGGTCTCGGCATCGCGCAGCGCCTGCTCTTCGACATCGACGAGCTCCGGCACGCCCACCGGCTCGGCTGACGGGTCGACCAGCAGCCGCAGGTAGCCCCACAGGCTCACCAGCAGCCGCAGGAACAGCAACGCGAGCGAGACCGACACGATCATCTTCGAGGGCCAAAGCAGCAGCTGCGCGTCGATCGAGGTATCGCCGGAGTAGTAGGCCCGCATGGCGTGCGTGTAGCTGTAGTAGACGAGCACTGCCACGACGAACAGACCGACGAGGACGCCGACGAGCTCGAACGCCCACTGCCATCGTCCCTTGAGGTGGGAGACGAAAAGCTCCATGCGAATGTGACCGCCGAGCCGCTCGGTGTAGGCGAGCCCCAGAAACACCAGCCCCGACATGGCGATCTCGACCATGTCGATGTAGCCGAAGATGGGTGCGTTGAAGAGCTTGCGGCCGAAGATCTGCACCACGCCGAACAGCATCAGGGCGAAAATGCCGAGCCCGGAGAAGAGCGCGGTGAGCTTCTCGATAGCATGCATGGCCCGGTCTGCGGCGCCGAGCGCTCCGCCGCCAGGCCGGATCACAGGATCGTCCCTCACGCCGAGCCCCCCCGGGTGTCAGCCCTCGCTCGAATGGCGAATCCAGCAAGCTGGCTCAAGCGAAGCGCAGACCCAACGCCATCCGAATTCGCGCTGCCGCTGGACTGAAAGCGAACCCCGGTTGCCCGGTGATCTGGGTCCCCGCCTCCGCGGGGATGACGCCCACAGTGAGCGATGACGCCTCCAATTGGCGTCACTCCCGCGTAGGCGGGAGCCCAGTGTACGGTGCAACAAGGATGCGCTCTCAATGAACACGCATTCACCGCCATGGCCTCACCGTGCTCTGCACCAGGCCGGTCTTGATGGCGACGCACCGCTATTTCTTCTTCAGATGCTTGGCCTCTGCGCGGGCGATTTCCTTGAGCAGGGTGTCGAGCACGTTCCGGGCATCGAACCTTGCCTTGTTGTCGTTGACCCATTTGTCCCACACCGGCCGGCCCACCTCCTCCTGGAACTCCTTCAATTGGGCCTCCGAGTAGACGACCTCCGTCAGCTTCGCCTTGAACAGCGGCAGGTTGACCTTGTCGATGTCCACGTACTCCTTGATCAGGTGCGCGTAGGCCGGCTCCTTCGCCTCGTCCAGGATCTTCTTGTATTGAGGCGGCAGCTTCGCCAGCGCGTCCCTGTTGATGACGGAGGCGCACTCCGTGGTGCCGGGCGACATGTTGGCCGTGTACCATTCGGCCACCGTGTGCACCTGATAGGCCGCGTGCGCGTAGGTGAAGGGGAACGAGACGGCGTCGACCGTGCCGCGCTCGATGGCCGTGTAGACCTCCGTCGCCGGCACCGTCGAGAGCACCCCGCCCAGTCGCCGCAGCGCGTCGCCGATGCCGCCGCCGGCCCGTACGCGCAACCCCTTCCAGGCCTCGAGCGTCTTGGGCGGCGTGCCCTTGCCCATGAACTCGTACTGCGGCAGCAGCCCCGACATGTAGGCCACCCCGTTCCACTGCGCGAGGTCGGCGACGAAGGCGGGATGCTTCATCATGGCCTCGCGCACGTCCTTCGAAACGTTCCAGTCGCCGAGCGGCAGGAACGGCATGGTCAGCACCATCCACGCCGGCACCCGGCCCGGATGATAGAAATTGCAGAAGTCGGCCATCTCGAACGCGCCGAGCTTGATGCCGTCAAGGTTCTCTTTGGCCTTGGAAAGCGCCTCGCCGTAGTTGACCTTGATAGTGAACTTGCCGCCGGTCTTCTGGCTGACGATCTCAGCCACCTTTTCGATGCCGGCCGTGAAAGCGCGCTTCTTGCCCCAGGTGGAGTGATTCCACTCGACCCTGGGCCCGTCGACAGTCTGCGCGTTCGCGGTGAGAGGGGCCGCGATGGCAACAGCCACAGTCAGCGCGGAAAGCGCCCCAATCCTCATAACGTTCCTCCTCCCGACGCGCTCTTGGCGGCGCGGCCTTGGTTGCCGTGACTATCGCAAATCACCGGTGGCAGCACAATCCGCAAGTGATCGGAGCGGCCCCTTGCACCGCGCACAAGAGGAGGCCGTTGATCGGTTCTGACGGACGTGGGATGTTTCGCGCATCGAGGAACGCGAGTGGAGCGACCGTTCATGGGCAACTGCATCGTCGTCGTCCAGTTCGACCTGCCGAAGCGAACGGAGGAGCAAGCTGTGAAGGGTGGTACCTCGACAGCCCCCATCTACCGCGGTCTTGCTGCGAAGGGCCTGATCCGAAAGGACTACCTTAACGGCGACGCTGGCACGGGGGGCGTCTACCTCTGGGAGAGCCGCGCCGCCGCCGAGGCATGGTTCAGCGAGGATCGCATCGTCGAGTTGACCAAGCGCTTTGGCGTTCGACCCAGGCTCACGTGGTACGACACCCACGTCACGGTCGACAATCTGAAGGGCGAGACGCGGGTCAACGGCAAGGCGCTCGCCGAGGCGGGCTGAACGGGTGACCCCCAACGCCCGCCGCGGGCAGAGCATTGCGCTACCTCGCCGACGATACGGGAGAGCTGCCGCGCCTGCTTGGTTATCGCCGACGCGCCCTTCGCCTTAGATGTAAGCCTGACCCGGGTCGAGAAACCCAGGCACGTTGGGCGCGCGCGACCTCCACCGTACGTCTGGGGTGAAGCCCAAGTTGAGTCAGCATGCCTCCCTGGGCTAACGTCGCCAGTGCAGTGGCACAACTCCCTTGGAGACAGGCATGTGGCCCCAGAACGCCTTGACGGAGAGGCTCAACATCCGCTGGCCCATTCTGCAGGCGCCCATGGGGTGGCTGAGCACGCCGGCGCTGGCCGCCGCGGTCAGCAACGCTGGCGGGCTCGGAGGCATTGGCATGTGGGGCTTCTCGGCGGAAGACGCCGAGAGACGCATCGCCGGCTTCCGCCAGCAAAGCGGCGGCAGCCTGAACGTGAATTATCCGCTGTGGCCGGCGCCCGAGATCACAGCCGACGTCGCCGACCCCATGCGCGGCCGGCTACAGGCCCACTACGATGCCAAGGGCCTTGGACCGGTGCCCAAGCCCGAGGGAGCGGCCAGCGAAGTCAGCCCTGAGCATCTGGCCATGGTGCTGCGGGCGAAGCCGCAGATGGTGAGCTTTCATTTCGGCCTCCCCAAGCAAGAGGTCGTGGACGCCATCAAGAGTGCGGGGATCTTTGTCATCTCCAGCGCCACGACGGCCGCAGAGGCCAGGATGCTCGAACAACGCGGAGTCGACGCCGTAATCGCGCAGGGCACCGAGGCCGGCGGCCATCGCGGGACATTCACGGGCGTCGACATGAGCATGCAGCCCGGCCTGTTTGCCCTCCTGCCCCAGGTGGCCGATGCCGTTCGCGTGCCGGTCATCGCCGCGGGTGGAATTGCCGATGGGCGCACCGTGGCGGCGGCGTTGGTCCTGGGCGCGAGCGGCGTGCAACTGGGCACCGCCTTCCTGCGCTGCGAGGAGGCCAATGTGCTCGACGCCCATCGCGCTGCACTGCGCGAGGCCACCGATGCCTGCACCATCGTAACGGACACGATCACCGGCAGACCGGCCCGCTACATCAGGAACAAACTCACTGACGATCTCATCGCTTCCGGTCTGAAACCCGTCGCCTTTCCGGCTCAGCTGAGCCTCACGGCGCCGCTGGGCGCGACGGGAGACAGAGAGCTCGCCGCCTTGTTTGCAGGCCAGTCCGCCGCACTGGCGAGAGATACCACTGCCGCAGAATTGGTTCGTTCCCTTGCCGAGGAGACGACCCGACGCCTTCGCGCTATGAGCGCATGAACCTGAAACCGGCAGTCGGAAGCAGTCGCGCGCCAGACTGATGCGTACAAGTCCTCGACGCCGGATTTCGCGACGCAGTACGGCTAGCCCGCATTGGTCTGCGATGCACGACGACCACGTTTGCGAGAAAGCGTCTGTCCCCCCTCGGGCTTAGACAGCTACCGCACTCCCGTCGTAGCCCGGCCGCCCGATCGCTGCTTTTCAACGCGGCCGGAAGCGGGTAGAACATCGCAGCGATCGCGGTTTCGGAGGACATGTAACACTGCGCTAGCAGGAGTTCTGAGCAAATGCCTGACTCGCTGGTGTAATTTCCCTCATGCCCCTATCGTTATGAGTATCGGTCGACAAGCCGCGTTGGGATGCTAAGTGCTTGAAATTGCGGGCGTAGTTCAGTGGCAGAACATCAGCTTCCCAATCCGATTTTTTGACCATATATTTCAAGAGGTTATAGAGTTTTAGGGTAGCAGGGGCAAAACGGCAGGCGAGACGCAAGCCGCGGGTCGGCTTTGGGGTCGCCGGCGACTTGGCCGGTGTCGCGTACGCTCAGGCTGACGGCGCTCCGGCGCGACGGCGCTCAGGGTGGCCTCGGCCGGGCGATGAGGTTGGGGAGCGGCGGCACGGCGGCGGCGCTGGGGACGGCGAGGCGGGCACCGAGGTAATCCCAGAAGCGGACCCCCTGCTTCAGGCAGGTCTTCATCAGGCCGAGGAAGGCGTCACGGCAATCGCGGCCGGCGTCCGAGCGGGTGCCGCC
>JBAPMW010001034.1:0-1840 GCA_049278815.1 Hyphomicrobiaceae bacterium | reverse complement strand
GGCCGAGCCGGAGCGGCGGCTGACGGCGGCCGAGCACGCAACCTTGAGGGGCTACGTGGCCCGCCGGGCGAAGCGCGAGCCGGTGTCGCGCATTCTGGGCTGGCGCGAGTTTTACGGTAGACCCTTTACTATCTCTCCAGCCACGCTCGATCCGCGGCCGGATACCGAGACGGTGGTCGAGGCGGCGCTCCAGGCGATCCGCGAGGAGGGTTGGAGGGAAGGACCCGGGCTGAGCATCCTCGACGTGGGCACCGGCTCGGGCTGCCTGCTGGTGACGCTGCTGTGCGAGATTGAAGCCGCCCGCGGCACCGGCACCGACATCAGCCCGGCGGCGCTTGAGATCGCCCGCGCGAATTCGGAGCGGCTTCAGGTCGCAGACCGCGCCTCATGGTTGCGGGCCGATGCTCTTGAAACCGTGTCCGGTCCCTTCCATATGCTCGTCAGCAACCCTCCCTACGTGCGTAGCCACGATATCGCGCACCTGGAGACGGAGGTTTGCTGCTTCGATCCCTTAGCTGCGCTTGACGGTGGTGCCGACGGCTTGGTGCTCTACAGGCGTCTGGCTGCGCGGATCGCCAAGGTCGTTCCCGACGGCTGGGCCATCTTGGAGGTTGGCTACGACCAAGCTGACGCAGTGGCCTCCATTCTGTCCGGCGCAATCGGCAGCGAGGCCGTGGTGGATACGCGCATATACCGGGATGTAGCAGGAAAGCGACGCTGTGTTGCGGTGAGAACACGAGCCGAGGGGCGTGCGCAGAAAGCCCTTGGACTTTCGCGGTAGCCGCGATAGGCTGAGCAGCAGTGGAATCGACCGCACGTCTCGCCCGCGCACGTGGAACCAGAAGGGCGCGACGTTGGGAGCGATGCGCAGCAGGCTGAATTGCTCGCAAAAACTCGCAACAAGGCGACGTATCGTCAGCACCACTAGCCGCCCAGGACATGCAATGATGGCGTGACTTGACGAGCCCGTGCGCTTTTGCTGCGCGTGGGGTCGGGGCGCGGAAGGAAGGTCGAGACCACTTTGCCGCAGTGATCGCAAGCCGGAGCTTGCGAGCGATAGACGGGCTTGGAACGGGACTTGCTGAGTGTGTCCTCAGTCTAGGTATGTCCGCAGTCATCGGCGCGTGTGCGCACGGCCGGCCGTTCCGGCGTGGGAGATAGTCAGGTAAGTCAGGTAAGACGGGAGCCTTTAAGTCAGTGAGGCAAGGACAACAGAATCGCCGTGGACGCGGTCGCACCAACAACAGCAACCGCAAGGGCGGCCACCACAACCCGCTGTCGCGCAGCTTCGAGTCGAACGGCCCGGACGTGAAGATCCGCGGCACTCCCGCCCACATCGCGGAAAAGTACCTCTCGCTGGCGCGCGACGCCCAGTCGTCGGGCGATCCGGTGCTGGAGCAGAACTATCTCCAGCACGCGGAGCACTACAACCGCATCATCATGGCCTACCGCGACCAGTTCAATCAGCCCGGCGAGGGCGGCATGAACGGCGGCGGCCAGCGCATGCGGGGTCCGGGCGACACGGGCGATAGCTTCGACGACGCCGGCGACGACGACCTGGCCGGCGACGACGGCGGTCCGCAGCCGTTCACGCAGGCGCCCTCACATCAGGGCCACCAGCCCCAGCCCCAGCTGCGCCCACACGAGGTGCGTCAGCCGGGCGGCGAGCACGGACGCCCGGAGCGTGCCGAGCGGCCGGAGCGTGCCGAGCGGCCGGAGCGCTCCGACCTGCGTCCCGACCGCCCGGACCGTCCGTTCCGCCGCGAACGGCCCCCCCGCTTCGGCGACCGCGACCGCGGCGAGCGGCAAGGCTTCATCGACCGCGATCGTCAGGCAGAGC
>JBAPMW010001033.1:0-4383 GCA_049278815.1 Hyphomicrobiaceae bacterium | reverse complement strand
GCAACGGAGGGCTTGAGCAGCGGGTCGCGCTTGGATGCCGATGGGGGTCAATGCGTGGCGCCGATCCGCACAAGGACGGCCAAACTGTCATTCCTGATCGCATCTCCGCGCACAACTTCACCGCCGGCCAGCTCCGCTCGCTGCTCAATCGCATGGCTGGTACATCGAATCTTGAGCTGGAGCCCGATAGCCAGGCGATCGGCGCAAACCGTCCGAGTATCCGCGACTTTATGGCGTTCGTGTTTCAACCCCAGAACGTGGTCGCCAATCCCGACGTGTTTTTTTTCAAAGCCGATACGACCGAGCACCGCGAGAAGCTGAAATCGGTCTTCCCCTATGTGCTTGGCGCAGTCGATGCGCAGACGCTGCTCGATCGCGCGCGCCTTGATCGACTTTCCAAGGTGCTTGCCCGCAAAGAGCGCGAACTGCGCAACATTCAGACAGTGTCTGCGCGGTGGCAAGGCGAGGCACGATCCTGGCTTGATCGCGCGCGAGAGCTTGGACTGCTCGACGGAGAGCAACCGGAGCCCGAGGACTGGCCTTCACTGGTCGACCTTCTGCGCCAGTTGACGCGGCGCTCATTCGACGATGCCAGACCAGACGCCGCAGCGATCGACCAGTCGCTGCAGCAGACGTTGAAACTGATCGACGAAGAGCGGAAGGTTGCGAGCGAGGTGTTCGAACTTCGCCAGCGTTTCAACGAGTTGAAGGCGCTGCGCGATACGTCGCTTGCGCATGGCGGAGCCCTTCGTGTCCAGAAGGACCGACTGTCACTCTCGACTTGGCTGAAAAGCTTGACGACGGGTGAGAGCGCCAACCCGCTGGTCGATCCGCGGCTCAGTCCCTCCACAGAACTCGATGCGCTGTGCGAGGCCCTTGCACGCATCGAGGCCGACGCCGCGAGGCGACCGGCGTCGACGGAGGTCGTGGACAAAGAGATCACGCGCGTCTCCGGCGGCCTTGCTGCAAAGCTGGAGGAAGTCCAGGGGCTACGCACACGCCTTCTGGCGCAGCCCGGATTGCGCCGCACCGAAACGGCCGCATACTCTGTTGCGAATATTGAGCGGTTCCTCGGACAACTGGAGAATGCCCTCCTCACCTACGAGACGGTCGGCGCCGACAGTGAGCTGGCTGCCGCGATCGACCGCCTTCGCGGGGAGGTCGACGAATTGAGGCAGCGCGTTTCGGAAAGCGGCATTGAACGCCGAACGAAGAACGCGCTTCAGATCGTCCAGAAGTTCGCCACGGAGATAGTACCCAACCTCGATTGCGAATTCGAAAGCTCGCCGATCGAATTGTCGATCAATGACCTCTCCATCCGTGTCGTCGGGCCGGATCGGAAGGATTGGCTTTGGGAGATTGGCAGCGGAGCCAACTGGCTCGCGTATCACATAGCCGTTACGGCTGCGCTTCAGCGCTTCTTCA
Source organism: Hyphomicrobiaceae bacterium (assembly GCA_049278815.1). Taxonomy (GTDB): domain Bacteria; phylum Pseudomonadota; class Alphaproteobacteria; order Rhizobiales; family Hyphomicrobiaceae; genus AWTP1-13. The sequence continues at coordinate 2,958 of JBAPMW010001033.1, read as the reverse complement.
TGCAATCGCCGTCCCACCCTGTGCCGCACCTTCTCGTCTACGACCAGCCCAGTCAGGTCTATTTCCCGCGCAAGCTCGCCGAGGAAGGCCGCGCGGGCGACGACAAGGATGCGGAAGTCGAACCCAGAAAGGAAACGCTTCTCGACAAGGATGTCGAGGCTGTCCGCAAGGTGTTCTCAGTGCTTGCCAATGAGGTTTTGATCGCGAAGGGCAGGCTGCAGGTTATCGTTCTGGACCATGCCGCAGAGGAGGTCTGGGGTGGCATCAAACAGGTCCACCTTGTCGAGCACTGGCGCAAGGGCAAGAAGCTTGTTCCGATGGAGTGGATTTCTGCGCCGACGCAGTGACGGAATCCCTCCGTTTCCAGACGTAGTTGGGCGGTCATCTGACGACACCGATTGCGAAGGCCTTGGCGTCCGCTTTTGTGTAGCTGGGTAGCGGCTGCACCAGTTCGCCTTGGTGACCGTCGGAGTGATCCGGCAGCGTCTGTCAGTCGCCTGTGCGACGTGCCAGGAGGAGACGTTCCAATCTGACGAAGAGCGAACAAGCTGCGTGCGCAAACGTGCGTCTTGCGTCGGCCCAACATCGCGGGCAGGTGAGCTGTTGTGCCCAGCGCCGAAAGTGCTCACTCCGCGAGCGCCTTCTGCAGCGAAAGCACAAACGTGCTCAGCGCGGCACCCTTGTCGGGCGCCCCATCCCAGATCAATCTCAGCTCGGCGTCACGCGTGAGCACGCGACCCGCGAGAGTGCGCGCGGCAGCAAGAGCCTCTGACATGAGGTTGCCATCGGGCAACGGAGGCAGGCGGCCAGCCAGCTCAGCGGGCCACATTTCATGCGGCCACGTTCCGCGCCAGAGTGCGACGACGCCGGCAGATGCATAGTCGCGACGCTCGGGATCCTCCCGGGGACGTCCGTATCCCTGCATGCCAATGGCCACGTTATGATGCCGCCGCACGGCGTTGCCGATGCCATGTTCCTCGATCCACTGGAGCCAGCTTTCCAGAAGGGGGTTGTCGCCGAAGGGACCAGGCGTGGTGGTCTGGCGGCGGGCAGCCCATTCCTCGGTGTAGCGCGCACACAACGCAGCTTCGCGCTCGTCAGGCGATCGAACGCGCGCGACCGGCCGCGCGCCGAGACAAATCGCAACGATCGCCTCGTCGTCGTAGTGGCGATGCTCGTCATAATCGCGCGCTTCCTCATAGGGCACCTCCCGCACGGCACGGGCGCTGGCCGCCATCAGGATGTATCGTTCGATTGCACCCGATTCACCCGCGTAGACTTTCCTTCCCTTCAGGTCCTTGCGAAGCGGTACATTGCCGAGCGCCTGGCCACGGCGAAGCAGCTTGCTTGGCGACGTCAGCACGCGATGCGCTGGCCGTCCCCTCACGACGTCGAGCGCCGCTCTCTCATTGGCGCACGTCCCCTCAAATACTGCGACCTCGGCGGAGTTGACGACCTGGACCACGACCAATTCTGCAGATGAGGTCGACGCCTGCAGGGCGATCACGTCGCCTGGTTTCGGCTTGGCTAGCTCGCGCGGGCCTGCGCTTGCGGCCTGCAGTCGAGAGCGTAGACCCTCAAGCTCCACGTCAAACCGCCCTCCGTCGGTGCCCTCGTGCCACAAGGCTGCCAGCTCGGAGTTGGTGCGATCAGCGATGCGCCGCAGCGCTTCCAGGGCGAGCGTCCGGTGCTCCTCGCGCGGGCGCAGCTTGGCAACGAGATAGAGGATGTGGTCATCGACCGCGGCCACGTCTCCGTAGCCAAAAGCGAGAGCGACGATCTCACATGCGGCCCAGCCCGCGCCGCCATCGTCGACGTCAATGTATTTGCCCGCCTGCGTCCCGGCGATCTGCCGCAGAATCTTCGCAACGACGCGTGAGGGCGACGCCCGCAGCGTGTCGAGGAACTCGGCAGCCGCGTCATTGTCGAACGGACCAGGACCCCAGGTGCCCATCGCCTAGCTGCTCCTCGACCTTCATGCGATCGCATTGCGACCGAGCCATTGCAGGAACTAGCCGCCGCTCAGCCTGTCCGGTTTCTGCGGAAGGGTCGTGGTGGCGAGCCTATCGGCCGAGAGTACCCAGCCAACCTGCCAGGAGCCGACAGCCAACGCGTCACCACGGGGCGAGAATGCCACATCGCTTGGATAGGCCAGCGCGAGTTCGTGCATCTTTCTAAGACCTGGCCATGTGTAGAAGACGACATTCTGGTCTTGGACCGATCCAATGAGCCGACCATCGTTCGACCAACCCAGGGCATGGCCTGTGCCTCCGCCCTGAATGGACACGACACCGGCGCACGCACCATCGTCGATCTGAAATACCGACAGCGTGTCCGGTGGCGCACCATGGACGACGGCCAGCAACGCTCCGTCGGCAGAGAGCGCCGACGATCGCGAGAAGGCAATGCGCTCGGGCAAGATGCGATGTCCTGCCGAGCCGAACGGCCAAGCCCAAGCGGAGAAATAGTCCGGTGGAGGCGGGCGATCATTCGCCGTTGCTTTGGCGCCGTGTGCGATGACCCAGCACCTGCCGTCATCAGAACGGTGAACGCTACGGATCATCTCACCGTGAAACTCCTGGACAAACTCGAGCGCCCCCGAGCTCGCGCGCCTGACGCTTAGACGGCCGCTCCAGGTGCCATCCAGAATATATTCACCGCAGGGCGAATACTGGAGGTTCGATCCCTCTCCTTCCGCGGCGTTGCCAAAATCCACAACGATCCGACCGGACTGCACATCGATGATGACGATCTGCCCCGATGTGCCCTTGACGACCAGGTGGCGCTGGTCTGGAGAGAAGGCGGCGTCTGAGGGATGCGAGAAGGGATGGGCGCGCACCACCTTCGATCTGAGTGCCAGATCCCAGATGGATACATCCCTCCCAAGCGTTGCGAGCAGCCGCCCGTCAGGCGAAAAGGCAACGGCGTAGCTGACGCCGATCTTCCATGGCTTCATAC
>JBAPMW010001032.1:0-5159 GCA_049278815.1 Hyphomicrobiaceae bacterium | reverse complement strand
GGCATCGCCGGCACCTTCCAGCTCGCCCGCATCCCCGACGCGCTCGATGCGCGCGACAACGTCGCCGTCGACGCCATGTACGGCCGCCGGCGCCTCGAGGTGGCCTCCGCCCGCCTGGAGGCGGAGCGCCTGCTCGCCCGCGTCGGCTTAACGGGGCACCTCGCCGCCCATGGCGACAGCCTCACCTACTTCGACCAAAAGCGCATCGAGCTCGCCCGCGCGCTCGCCTGCGAGCCCGAGCTGCTGCTGCTCGACGAGTGGCTCGCCGGCCTCAACCCCACCGAGCTGGAGGCCGGCATCGACCTGGTGCGCTCCCTCAACGAGGAGGGCCTCACCATCGTCATGGTGGAGCACGTGATGCACGCCATCCGCTCCCTGTGCGGCCACGTGGTGGTGCTCAGCGCCGGCAGCGTCATCGCCACTGGCACCCCGGACGAGGCGCTGGCCGATCCGGGGGTGGTGCGGGTGTATCTGGGGGAGGCGGCGTAAGGGGTCTGACCCCAGGGCACCACCTGTGGCTCGGTTGACTAACCCGTCGGCCCTATCTCAGAAGAACTCGATTCATCTGCGAAGGCGATGCTGAGGACGATAGGGCCTGCCATGGGGTCAGACCCGCAGGGTCTGACCCCATCCGAGCTCGCAGCCCCCCTCACGCCGCGTCACATCTGCGTTAAAATTGTAATGCCGCGTTGCTCTGTGTCGTATCTCTGGCGGAGATGACGCGAGGGAGGATGTCTCATGCCGATCAGAAAGCCGCCCGATATCGCCCCGTCCGAGATCACCCCGCGCGCCGTGTACCTGCGCCGGCGGGAGTTGCTGGCGGGAGCCGCATCGCTGGGGCTGGTCTCCGGCCTGTCGGCGGCGCTGCCGTCGGAAGCCGGGGCGGCGCCGCTCAAGGCCGAGCCAAGCCCGCTCTCCACCACGGGCGAGAGCCTCAACTCGCTCGGCGACATTTCGAGCTACAACAATTTCTACGAGTTCGGCACCGACAAGGCCGACCCGAAGCGGTACGCGGGCAAGCTCACGACCAGCCCGTGGAAGGTCAAGATCGACGGCCTCGTCGACAAGGGAGGCGACTACGACCTCGACGACCTCGTCAAGCCGGCCCGCCTGGAGGAGCGCATCTATCGCATGCGCTGCGTGGAGGGCTGGTCGATGGTGATCCCCTGGGTGGGCTTCCCCCTCTCGGAGGTGCTGAGGCGCGTGGAACCCAAGGCCGGCGCCCGCTACGTCGCCTTCGAGACCCTGGTGCGCCCCTCCGAGATGCCGCGCCAGACCGGCCTGTTCCAGCCGCTGCCGTGGCCCTACGTGGAGGGCCTGCGCCTTGACGAGGCCTTGCACCCCCTCACAATCCTCGCTGTCGGCCTGTACGGCGAGACGCTGCTCAACCAGAACGGCGCGCCGATCCGCCTGGTGGTGCCGTGGAAGTACGGCTTCAAGAGCATCAAGTCGATCGTGCGCATCTCGCTGGTCGAGAATGAGCCGCCCATCACCTGGAAGATGGCCAACGCGCGCGAGTACGGGTTCTATTCCAACGTGAACCCGCAGGTGGACCATCCGCGCTGGAGCCAGGCCACGGAGCGCCGCATCGGCGAGGGCGGCCTGTTCGCGCGGCGCCGGCCGACGCTCATGTTCAACGGCTACGGCGACCAGGTCGCGAGCCTCTACGCGGGTCTGGACCTGAAGGCGAACTACTGAGATGGCGGCAGGGCGAGCATCCGCCGGCCTGCGGCGAACCCTGTTTGGCGCCGACCCGGTCCGGCGCGCCATCTATACGGTCGGCTTCGTGCCGGCGGTGTGGACGTTCTACCTCGGGCTCACCGACCAGCTCGGCGCCGACCCGCAGAACACGCTGGAGCGCACGCTGGGGCTATGGGCGCTGCGGTTCCTGATTGCGGCGCTGGCCATCACGCCCCTGCGCCGGCTCGGCGGCCCCAGCCTCATCCGCTACCGCCGCGCCATCGGTCTGATGGGCTTCTACTACGCCATCCTGCATCTCAGCGTCTATCTGGTGCTCGACCAGGGTCTCGACCTGGCGGCCATCTGGGCCGACATCGTCAAGCGGCCCTACATCACGGTGGGCATGCTGGCGTTCACTATGCTGGTGCCGCTCGCCGTCACCTCCAATGCGCCCATGATCCGCCGGCTGGGCGCCCGCGCCTGGCAGCGCCTGCACCGCCTCGTCTACGTGGCCACCGCGGCGGCGGCGCTCCACTTCGTCATGCTGGTCAAGTCGTGGTGGACGGTGGAGCCGGCGCTCTACGCCTTCCTTGTCACGGTGCTCCTGCTGATCCGCCTGTGGCTCTACGCCCAGAAGCGGCTATGGCCGAAGCCGCGCATGGGTCAGACCCTGCGGGTCTGACCCCAAGGCAATAGGCAGTAGGCAGTAGTGGGTTGGCACGCTGGTAGAAGGTCGAGATTTACTATTGCCTCTTGCCTATTGCCTACTGCCTACTGCCTCGCTTCTCAAAACTTGAAGTTGAGCCCGAACCGGACGGTCTGGATCGTGGGGTCGAGATCGGTGGCGCCGCCGCCGAGCGCGCCGGCAGGCGCACTGAGGCTGTCGAAATCGTAGTAGAGGTACTCCAACCTGGCCGTAAGGTTGCGCGCCAGCGCCCGCTCGATGCCGGCGCCGGCGACCCAGCCGAAGTGCATGTCCGAGTGCCCGCCGAAGCCGGCGCTGCCATAGTCTATGTCGGCAAAGGCGGCACCGCCGGTCACGTAGAACAGCCAGCGGTTGTCAGCGCTCGCGAGGCCGGCGCGCGCCCGCACCGAGTAGAGCGCGTCGACGCTGTGGCTGCAGCAGCCGTTGCCGCCCTCGATAAAGCCGGCCGTCGCGTCGGCCTCGAGGCCGTAGACCAACCGGCCCATCTGCAGATTGAAGCCGATCTGGCCGCCGGCAAGCAAGCCCTCGCCGTCGTGGCTGCCGGTGAATGCGCCCTCCTGCCATTCGATGCTGGACCAGCCGTAACCGACATGGGCGCCGACGTAGAGGCCGGCCCAGGTGAGGGGGCTCGGCAGGGCCTCGGGCACGGAGTGCGCGATCTTGCTGCGTCCCCCGAGATCGGCGGCCGCTGCGCCAGGCACGGCGAGGGGCACGAGGAGCGGCAAGGCGGAAGCCAGAGCGAACGACAGAGCCACGGCGCGCACGGCACGCATGTACATCCTCCAGATGGGTGCTTCTGCGGCATCGGCCCCCGCGGCCGGGCCTGCCACCGGGAAAAGGACGGCAGAGGCGCGGGCCACCTCTGCCGTCCCCGAGAGCGCAACAGCTTCACGCGCTCCCGGTAGGGATGCCCGCGGCGCCGGCCCATCTTGCGATTGGGAGGAACGTCGCTGGCAGCTCACGCGACGTGGCCATAACCACGGGCAAGAACCTGATTGGGCTTGTAAATCTTGGCGTCACCATGGCCGCATCCTGGGCGTATGCGGCAAGCTCGTGGCGCAGGCGGGGAGGTTGCATGGCAAAGGGACGGATTTGAACGCCTGCAACGATCCGCAACGGAGTTGAGCAAGGCCGCGCGGCGGCTCGCCGAGATGCCGCGCTTGGAAGCCGGCACGGAATCCGGCAGAGTGCCGCGTAGCGCAGCCCGGCCCGTCCCCCATGCAGCTGACCTATCACGTGCTCGACGTCTTCACCGACACCCGCTTCGGCGGCAACCCGCTGGCCGTTGTGCTGGACGCTGATGGCCTCGACCCGCAACGCATGCAGACGGTGGCCCGCGAGCTCAACCTGTCGGAGACGGTGTTCGTGCTGGCGCCGCAGAGTCCGGGGCATACGGCGCGCGTGCGCATCTTCACCCCGGTGAGCGAGCTGCCTTTCGCCGGCCATCCGACCGTCGGCACGGCCGCGCTGCTGGCCGAGATCAGGGCCGCCGCGCCCACAGGGCCCGGCGATGCGCTGATCGTGCTGGAGGAGGCCATCGGCATCGTGCGTGTGGGCGTACGCCTGAGGCGTGGAGCACCGCCGTTCGCCGAGTTCAGTGCGCCCAAGCTCCCCATGGAGGACGGCTCGCTGGCGCCGGGCGACCGGCTGGCCGCAGCACTTGGGTTGATCCTATCGGAGATCGGTTTCGAGAACCACCGCCCGACGAGGTACACGGCCGGCGTCCCCTTCGCCTTCATTCCGGTCGCCTCGCTCGAGGCCATCGCCAAGGCGCGCGTGGCCCAGCCGCATTGGGACGAGGCGCTGAAGGGCCAGGGGCTGGCGGGCACGTTTCTCTATTGCCGCCACACCCGACACACGACATCGAGCTTCCATGCGCGCGTGTTCGCGCCAGACCTCGGCATCCCGGAGGATCCCGCGACTGGCGGCGCCGTGGCGGCCTTCGCCGGGGTGGTGCAGCGCTTCGACTCGCTGCCCGACGGGGCGCACAAGCGCCTCATCGAGCAGGGCTACGAGATGGGCCGCCCAAGCCTCATCGCCCTCACGATGGAGGTCGACCGCGGCAAGCTCGCCGGCGTGCGCATCGGCGGCCATGCGGTGCGGGTGGCGGAGGGGCGGATCGAGGCATGAGAATAGGGCAGTAAGGCAATAGGGCAGTAAGGCAGTAAGGACCTGCCGCAACGCCTATTGCCCTATTGCCCTACTGCCCTATTGCCTTATGTAGACCTATGCGCCTCATCATCTCCACCGTCGGCCGCCTCAAGGACGGCCCCGAGCGTGCCCTCCTGGAGCGCTACCAGGACCGTCTGGCGCCGCTCGCCAGACGCCTGGGGCTCGCGCCCGTCAGCTGGCACGAGACCGGCGAGAGCCGCGCCCACGACGCCGCCCGGCGCCGCGAGGAGGAAGGCGCGGCGCTCCTGAAGCCGGTGCGAGAGGCCGGTTTCCTCGTCGCCCTCGATGGGCGCGGCAAGGGCTTGAGCAGCGAGGCCATCGCCCACCTGCTGGCCGAGAAGCGCGACGCCGGCACCAAGGCGGCAGGCCTCATCGTCGGCGGCCCGGACGGCTTGAGCGATGCGGCACTCGCCGCCGCCCAGCTCCGGCTCTCCCTCGGCGCCATCACGCTGCCGCACGGCCTCGCCCGCATCGTGCTCGCCGAGCAGCTCTACCGTGCCGCCACCATCCTGAGCGGCCATCCCTATCATCGCGGCTGAGAGCGTAGAGCGTAGGTTGGGTCGACCCCGGCGAAAGCCGGGGGTTGACCCAACGGTCATGT
>JBAPMW010001031.1:0-7195 GCA_049278815.1 Hyphomicrobiaceae bacterium | reverse complement strand
AGGCCGGCCTCGAGGCACAGCGGATGGTGCACCAGCGCCAGGACCGGACCGGGCAGGGTATCGATCAGCGTGCGCGGCATGGCGCCATAGGCGAGCCCGTCGACGATGAGGACCGTGCGTTGGCGGGCCTGCGCCGCCTCCCGCAAGGCCCGCTCCGCTGTCAACAGATCGTCCACTGTCGGTGTTGGAAACGAGCCGGGCAGGGCGACATGGCGCACGGCGACGCCGAAGCCGCCCAGCAGCGCCAGCAGCCGCCGGTCGTAGGCGTAGCCGCCCGTCGGCAGGTCGATGTTGCCGGGAATGGCGAAGGCGGCAGGTGTCATCGGTGCTCCCGGCTCATGCTTCCGGCTGATCCTCTCGACTCCGGCGCGCTGCGGGAGCGCTGCGGGCACTCAGGACCCCACCACCGTCAGCGAGTAGCGCGGGTCGGCGGCGAGGCACTCGGCCTCGGGCAGGCCCAGCTCCTTCCGCACGATATTGGACCCCAGCACCATGGAGACCATCTTGTAGGCGGCATGACGGCGGCCCATGCCCTCGCGGCCCATGCCGCAGTCCGACGAGATGACGAGGCGCTCCGCCGGGATGTATTTCAGGGCCTCGCGGATCAGGGCCGCCACCTCGTCCGGCCGCTCCACCTGCAGCGAGTGGTGGTTAACGACGCCGATCACGACCTTCTTGTCCTTGATGCGCTCGCCGATGGCCTTGAGGTCGCCCGGCCCCGAGGAGGCCGTCTCGAAGGTCAGGGCGTCGGCGTCGACCGCGTTGAGGGCGTCGAGGGTGGGCTGGTAGCTCTGCACCTCCCTGAAGATGCGCTGCTGGCAGGGGTTGCCCCAGCACGTGTGGCACCACACCTCGGTCTTGCCGCGCAGGCCCTTCACGGTGTTGTTGAACACCGTCACAAGGTCGGCGGTATCGAGCTTGCCGAACGCCTTGCCGCGCACCGGCACCATGTGGATCTGCGGCTCCTCCATCTGGATCACCGGGCATCCGGCGTCCGCCAGCTCGTTGAGCTCGGCGTTGAGCGCCTCGCTCAAGGCCATCGTGCGCTCCACCGGGTCCTTGTAGTAGGCGTCCGACACCGAGGCGGCGAGCAGCTCGGGCAGGATGGTGCCGAACTTGACCGGGCGCCTCGTCATGCGCTGCGCCACCTTCCACATGGCCGCATATTGCAGGTTGCCACGCTCGACCGGTCCCACGATTCTGGGCAGCACGCGCGCCTCCAGGAAGTCGTGCAGGATGTGGCCGCGCGGATAGGCGACCGCGCCCACGTCGTACCTGGTGGGTTGCGGCTCCTTGGAGAAGCCCGACATGTGCGCCGGCGCGTAGCTCTGCCAGCTCATGCCGGCGATCTCCTCGTCGTAGTGCGCGTCGCCGTCGGTGCAGATGTCGATGCCGGCTGTCTCCTGGGCGCGCAGGAAGCACGATACGGCGTCCTCGTACTGCTCGCGGTAGCGGGCATGCACCATGGCCTCCAGGAAGCTGCGCGCGCCCAGAACCGCGTCGTACCAGGACGGCCGCGGCAGCGAGCCGATTATCGACGTCGGCAGAATGACGTTGGCAGACCCCTTGAACATGGCGCTCTCCCCTGCTGCGCACGCCTTAAGCGTACTGCTGCGCAGACCGGCCTCGCGGTGCGATCTCGCCTTCAAGGGGTATCACCTTGGCAAACGATTGCCAACGCTGCCGCCTCCCGCTAGGCTTTCCGCCAACGATCAAAACACGGGAGGACGCTATGGGGTTGCAGAAGGCCGTTCGGCGCCGCGCGGGCGCCATGCTGGTGGCGCTGATGGCGGCCGCAGGCTCCGCGGCCGCGGCGGACCCGATCCGCATCGGCTTGAGCCTCAGCCTGACGGGGCCGACCTCGCCGGCGGGCAAGCAGGTGCTGGCGGGGCTGGAAATCTGGCGCGACGATGTCAACGCCAAGGGCGGGTTGATCGAGCGGCCTGTGCAACTCGTCTACTACGACGACCAGGGCAGCCCGGCCAACGCGCCCGGAATCTACGCCAAGCTGATGGGCGTCGACAAGGTCGATCTCCTGATCGGGCCTTACAGCACCAACGTGATCGCGGCCTCGCTGCCGGCGATCATCCAGGCCAAGCGCACCACCATCGGCATCTTCGGCCTCGGGGCCAACAAGGCGTTCAAGTACCCCCGCTACTTCTCGATGAACTCGCAGGGTCCGGCGCCGGCCAACTACTCCAAGTGCGTCTTCGATCTGGCCATGGAGCAGACGCCCAGGCCGAAGCGCATCGCGCTCATCGGCGCGGACGTCGAGTACTCCCGCAACGCCCTCGACGGCGCCCGCGAGAACGCCAAGAAGCACGGCCTGGAGATCGTCTTTGAGCGCACCTATCCGCCCTCGACGACGGAGTTCACCTCGATCGTGCGCGCCATGCAGGCGGCCAATCCCGATATCGTCTTCGGCGCCACCCTGCCGGTCGACACCGTGGGGATCGTGCGGGCGGCCAGCGAGATCAAGTTCAAGCCGAAGATGATCGGCGGCGCCATGCTGGGGCTCCTGGTCACCGGCATCAAGCAGCAGCTCGGACCGCTGATCAACGGCTACATCAGCAACGAGTTCTACATCCCGGCCCCCAGCCTGCAGTTCGCCGGCACCAAGCAGATGATGGCCGAGTACCAGAAGCGCGCGAAGTCCCTCGGCACCGATCCACTGGGATTCACCTATCCTCCGTATGCCTATGCGGCGGGACAGATCCTGGCGCGCGCCGTCTCGGAGACCAGGTCGTTCGACGACGAGACGCTGGCTGCCTTCCTCCGCAAGACCACCTTCGACACCGTCATCGGCCCGATCTCGTTCGGCGCGAACGGCGAGTGGAAGACGGCGCGCATCATCTGCCTGCAGTTCCAGGGCGTCACCGGCGGCGATATCTCGCAGTTCCAGGACTGGAAGCGCCAGGTCGTCGTCTATCCGCCCGAGTACAAGGCAGGCACGCTGATCTATCCCTTCGAGAAGGCCGAGTAGGTTGGGTTAGCGAAGCGTGTAACCCAACATTATCGACACGGGCATTGTTGGGTTACGGGCCTCCGGCCCTGACCCAACCTACGGAGAGCGGCGTGAGAGGAGGCAAGCGGCCGACGCTGAAGGATATCGCGCGGGAGGTGGGCGTGCATGTCTCGACCATCTCGCGCGCGCTCAACGGCGCCTCCGCCCACGCCGTCTCGGCCGACCTCGCCCGCAAGATCTGGCGCACCAGCAAGCGCCACGGCTACACGCCCAACGCCGCCGCCGTCATGCTCAAGACCAACCGGTCGCGGACCGTCGGCGTCGTCATTCCCGACATTACCGATCCCGTCTTCCCGCCCATCATCCGCGGCATCGAGGACGGCCTCGCCCGGCATGGCTACGTCGCCATCCTGGCCAACACGGACGGCAACCCGCGGCGCCAGGTGCAGGCGATCGAGACGCTCAGGCCGCGCGGCATCGACGGGCTGATCGTCGCCAGCGCGCTCAGGCACGACGAGGACGTCTCCCGGCTCACCGCCGGCATGGCTGTCGTCACCGTCAGCCGGTGCACCGGCGATCCGCGCTTCTCCTCGGTCGTGCACGACGAGGACGACGGCATGCGCCGTGTTGTCACCCATCTCGCCTCCCTGGGCCACCAGCGCCTTGCGACCATCGCCGGGCCGCAGGCGGTCTCGACCGGCTACAACCGTCATGCGAGCTGCCTGCGGCATGGCCAGGCCCTCGGCCTGGAGATGGACCGGACCCTCGTCTCGTTTGCGCGCACCTTCAACGAGCAGGAGGGCGAGCGCTGCACCGAGGAGCTGCTCGTCACCGGGCGGCCCTTCACGGCCGTCGTCTGCGCCAACGACCGCCTGGCCGTGGGCGCCATCACGGCGCTGCGGCGGCACGGGATCGACTGCCCGCGCGATGTCTCCGTCACCGGCTTCAACGATATGGCCCTGGCGGACCGGCTGTCGCCCGCCCTCACCACCATCCGCGCCGATCACTACCGGGCGGGCGCGGAGGCGGCGGCGCTGGTCGTGGACATGCTGGCGAAAAGAGCCATCGCGCCGCGGCACGTGGTCCTGCCGGTGGAGCTCATCGTGCGCCAATCCGCCCGTTCCATCGGGCGCCGCAGGAGCAGGGCGGCGGCGGCCGCCTAGGAGGAGAGGTAGGTTGCCATGAACATCGGATTCATCGGGCTCGGCGCCATGGGCGCGCTGATCGTGCCCCGGCTGATGGAGGCCGGCCACATCGTCACCGGCTGGAACCGCTCGCGCACCAAGGCCGAGCCGCTGATCGCCGCCGGCATGAAATTCGCCGATACCCCGCGCAGGGTGGCCGAGCAGTCGGAGATGGTGTTCTCCTGCATCACGGATGCGACTGGCGTCAGGGCCGTGGCGCTGGGGCCGGACGGCATCGTCTCGGGCCTCCAGAAGGGCGGCATCTACATCGACATGAGCACGATCGACCCGGATTCCAGCCGGGCGGTGGCCGCGGAGGTCGCCAGGGCGGGCTCGTTCATGCTCGACGGGCCGATCTCGGGCAGCCCCGTCACGGTGAAGGCCGGGCAGGCCTCGGTGATGGTCGGCGGCGACGAGGCGGCATTCGAGCGGGCGAAGCCGGTGCTGCTCGCCATCGGCCCCAAGGTGACGCGCATCGGCGGCAACGGCCTCGCCTGCCAGATGAAGATCGCGGTGAACCTGCTGCTGATGGTCGAGGTGATCTGCTTCGGCGAGGCAGTGGCGCTGGCCGAGAAAGGCGGTGTCGCGCGCGAGGTGGCGGTGGATGCCATCCTCAAGAGCGTTGCGGCCTCGCCCGTGCTCGGCTACCGCGGCCCCTTCATCCTGGAAGGCAAGATGCCGGCGGTGCCGCTGGCCGATGTCACGTTGCAGCAGAAGGACATGCTGTTGGCGCTGGATCTCGGCCGCAAGCTCGGCAGCCCGGTGCCGCTGGCCGCCGCCGCCAACGAGATGATGAACGCCTGCCGCGGCCTCGGCATCGACCACAACGACTTCGTCACCGCCCATCAAGTCTATCGCCGCCTGGGAGGCCAATCCACATGAGCAGGATGTACCGCACCAACCTCAGAAACGTGCCGAAGGTCGAGGGCCTGAAGCGCGAGGACGGCTGGATCGATATGCAGGTGCAGTTCCTGATCGACAGGAAATCGGCCGGCGCCGATCATGTCGTCGGCTGGACCGTGCTGCGGCCCGGGGCCAGCCATGAGCGGCACCTGCACCGAAGCTGTGACGAATTCTTCATCGTGCTGAAGGGCAAGGGCCACATCATCACCGAAGGGGGCCTGGAGCCGGCGGGCGAGGGCGACGTGGTCTACAGCCCCCGCGGCTGCTGGCACGGCTTCAACAACACATCGAACGAGGACGTGGTGCTGGTCTGGGGCTGGATGGGCGCCGGCTCCATCGAGGCGTCCGGCTACGAGGTGCCCGAGGGCGAGCAAGGGAAGCACTGACATGGCAGCACCCTGGGACGATCCGCGCATCCAGCGCGGCATGACGGAGCAGCTCGCCAAACGGCGCGCCAGACTCGCTGCGGGCGAGAAGCCGCTCGGCTGGAAGGTCGGGTTCGGCGCCCCGGCGATGCTGGAGAAATTCAAGATCGCGGCGCCGCTGGTCGGCTTCCTGATGCAGCGCGCGCTCATTCCCTCGGGGGGCACCGCCTTGCTCGCCGGCTGGGTCAAGCCGGTAGCCGAGCCGGAGATCGCGGTGCACATGCGATCCGATCTGCCCGGCGGTGGCGACCGCGCCGCGGCAGCCGCCGCCATCGCTGCCCTGGCGCCGGCCATCGAGCTGGCCGACGCCGATCTGCCGTTCGAGGACCCGGAGGCGATCCTCAAGGGCAACATCTTCCAGCGCCACGTGGTTCTGGGCGAGGCCTCGCGTGCCGGCGGCAGCACCGCCGGTCTCACGGCGCGCGTCTTCCGCCGCGATGCCGAGACGGCCCGCACGACCGACCCTGAGGCCGCCACCGGCAAGCTGGTTGACATCGTGCGCCACGTGGCCGACCTGCTCGCGGCGTTCGGCGAGAGGCTGTCGACCGGCGACATCATCATCGCCGGCTCGGTGGTGCCGCCCATCCTGGTCGAGGCGGACGAGACGGCAGTGGCCTACGCTCTCGATCCGGTGGAAAGAATTTCAGTGAGGTTCGCGCGCTGACAAATTGACGTTGGTGCGGAGCAACCGGTGACATAAGCTTGAAGCCGGCCACAGAGCCGGACAAAAATGGGAGGAAGCCAATGAAACTTGCGACCATCCTGGGGCTTGGTGCCGTCGCGCTGATGGCGCAGACCGCCCAAGGGAGCGCCCAGAGCTATCCCAACGAGCAGGTCAAGATCATCGTGCCGTTCGGCGCGGGCAGCGTCACCGACACGCTCGCCCGGGTGCTGGCCGACAAGCTGGGGCCGATGTGGAAGCAGACCGTCCTCGTCGAGAACCGTCCCGGGCTGCCTGGGACCACCTCCGTGGCGAAGGCGCCCGCCAACGGCTACACGCTGATGGTCACGTCGAACGGGCACGTCATCGCCAAGACGATCAACAAGAATGTCCAGTTCGACCCGGTCGGCGATTTCGTCGGCATCTCGCGTCTCGTCGAGGTGCCGTTCATTGTGATCGTGCCACCGACTCTGCCGGTCAAGTCTCTGCAGGAGTTCATCGACCTGGCAAAGAAGGAGCCCGGTAAGCACAACTTCACGTCGGCCGGCGTGGCGAGCACGACCTTCCTGGCGGGCGAGACGTTCCGGCAAGCTGCGGGCCTGCAGCTCGTGCACTTCCCCACCAAGGGCGTCCCAGGCGCGATGACGGCCATTCTGCGCGGCGACGCGTCGTTCTGGTTCGCACCGATCCCCAACGCCATCGAGCAGGGCACGGCCGGTAAGGTGCGCATGCTCGCCGTCTCCTCGCCCGAGCGACACAAGGACGCGCCGAACGTGCCGACCGTTGCCGAGGCCGGCGCACCCACCTTCAAGTACGGGTCGTGGTTTGGCCTGATGGCGCCGAAGGGCACGCCGAAAGCGGTCGTCGACAAGGTCAATGCCGACGTGCGCGCGGTCCTCAAGATGCCGGACGTGATCGCACGCCTGACCACGCTGGGCTCTCTGCCATCGCCGAACTCGCCGGCCGAGTTCGATGCACTTATCAAGGCGGACGAGAAGGTCTACGCCGCGCTCCTCAAGAACGCGGGTCTCCAGGCGAAGTAGGGCCGGTGTCAGAC
>JBAPMW010001030.1:0-3258 GCA_049278815.1 Hyphomicrobiaceae bacterium | reverse complement strand
CTTCAGGACCTTGGCGACCAGCGCCAGCCAAGCCTCGCGCGTGGCGGGCTCGAACTCGGCGACTAATGCAAGGTCGGTGTGTGACTCGGCCTGTGACATGGGGCAGTGCTCACCTCTTGCGCGCCAGCAGCAGCAGCGTCTCGTAGCGACGGTGCACGACCCCGCCAAAGCGGTCCACCACGTCCTCGATACCGCGGAAGAAATGCGTCCTGTCGGGCTCCGGCAGGGTGCGGTGGTCCGAGTAGGTGTGCAACAGCTTCAGGTAGTCGCCGTCGCGATAGGTCTCCTCCCAGGCGTGCCGCACCTCCTGGAGAGGCTCGAAGGCCTCGCAGCGGCCGATGGCCTCGGCATAGAGGGCTGCCCGCTCGCCCAGCGGCAGCACCGTGGTGTGGCCCTCGGGGGGATGAAAGTAGGCATCGTAGATGGGCTGCGTGGCCTGCCAGAAGGGTGTGTCCTGGGACACATCGAGGTGCCAGAGGAGTGCGATCGCCCCACCGGGCTTGAGCACCGATGCGGCTTTCGCACAACCCGCATCGGGGCCTATCCAATGGAAAGCCTGGGCGGACACGACAATGTCGAAGCTCTGGCCGTCCGCCGGCCACGCCTCGAAGGACGACGGGAGAATGGTCACCTGGGGGCAGTCGCGGCAGTTACGGGCGGCAAGCGCTGCCATGGCGTCGCCGGGCTCGAGCGCAAGGACGGAGTAGCCGCGGGCGGCAAGAGGGGCCGTCATCTGTCCAGTGCCGCAGCCGATCTCCAGAATCCGCCCGCCGGGTGCCACCCCCGCACGCGCCACAACGGCGTCGACGATGGCCGGCGCATAGCCGGGACGCACCTCGTCGTAAAGGGCCGCCACCTCGTTGAAGACGTACTGCCCGCGCCGCACCATCGCATCTGTCCATCCCAACCGGCACTCCCTGCCGGGCCACGTGCGGTCATGCGCACTGAGGCGGTGTCGCCGAGCATACTTGCTAGCCCATTCCAACTGGGACGGACACCCTTTGTTTCACGGCGATGGAGCACCAGATTAATACTCCCGGGTGGGCAGGAAGCCGGTGCGCATTGCCAAGTGCAATGGGGCGTGCAATCCAGCCCGGAGGGGTTTTCGAATCGCCCGAAGGCCCTCGGAGCCAGCCAGCCATGAGCCAGAGTGGAACCCTGTTGGAGGAAGGCAAGCTCCTCCTCGGCAAGAGCAGCGCGGGGCCGGAGTGCCTCGAGCTGAAGCTCGCCAACCGACACGGCCTCGTCACCGGCGCCACCGGCACCGGCAAGACGGTGTCGCTGCAGGTGATGGCGGAAGGCTTCTCCGCGGCAGGCGTGCCGGTGTTCGCTGCCGACATCAAGGGCGACCTGTCCGGCATCTCGGCCATGGGCCAGCCCAAAGAGGGCCTCGCCAAGCGCGCCAGGGAGATCGGGCTGGACGACTGGTCCAACACCTCCTTCCCCACCGTGTTCTGGGACCTGTTCGGCGAGGAGGGGCACCCGATCCGCGCCACCGTGCAGGAGATGGGGCCGTTGCTCCTCTCCCGCCTCATGGAGCTGAACGAGACCCAGGAGGGGGTGCTCAACATCGTCTTCCGCGTGGCGGCGGACGAGGGCCTGCCGCTGCTCGACCTCAACGATTTGCGCTCCATGGCCAACGATGTCGGCCAGCGCGGCAGGTCGCTGATGACCAAGTACGGCAACGTCTCGGCCGTATCGGTGGGCGCGATCCAGCGCCGCCTGCTGGTGCTGGAGGAGCAGGGCGCCAACAGGTTCTTCGGCGAGCCGGCGCTCGACATCAAGGATTTCATCCGTACCGCCTCGGACGGGCGCGGCGTGGTGAACATTCTCTCCGCCGACAAGCTGATGAGGACGCCGCGCCTGTACGGCACGTTCCTGTTGTGGATGCTGGCGCAGCTGTTCGACAAGCTGCCGGAGGTGGGTGACCCGGAGAAGCCGAAGCTGGTGTTCTTCTTCGACGAGGCGCACCTGCTCTTCAGCGAGGCGCCCAAGGCGCTGCTGGAGCAGATCGAGCGCGTGACGCGGCTGATCCGCTCCAAGGGCGTCGGCGTCTACTATGTGACTCAAAACCCGAGAGATGTGCCGAACGCGGTCTCGGCCCAGCTCGGCAATCGCATCCAGCATGCGCTGCGCGCCTTCACGCCGGCCGAGCAGAAGGGCATCCGCGCCGCGGCGGAGACGTTCCGCCCCAACCCGGACATCGACGTGGAGCGCGTCATCCAGGAGCTGAAGGTGGGCGAGGCGCTGGTATCGGTGCTGCACAACGGCGGCGAGCCGTCGATCGTGCAGCGGACCTTGATCCGCCCGCCGTCGGCCCGCCTCGGCCCTGTCACGCCCGAGGAGCGCAAGAAGACGATCGAGGCAAGCCCGCTCTACGGCAAGTACGAGGAGACGCTGGACCGCGAGTCGGCCTACGAGATGCTGCAGAAGCGCACCTCCGAGCAGGCGACCGACGAGAACAGCTGGGGCAGCATTCTGATGGGCGGCGGTCAGGGCCGGCGCCAGGGCGTCGGCGAGGCTTTCACCAAGTCGCTGGCCCGCTCGGTGGCCGCGGGCATCGGCGCCGCCATCATCCGGACGGTGCTGGGCGGACGGCGGCGGTGAGAAATTGAGCGAATAGCGAGTAGCGAATAGCGAGTAGTTGAAGCTCCGAAGTCCTGCTCTCTATTCCCTATTCGCTACTCGCTATTCGCTATTCGCTTGTTGGGGAGGAGCACATGACCACCAGGCCGAGCCAGGACGACCCTCGCAGACCCGCACCGCCGCCCAGCTACGAGCCGCCGCCGCGCCGCCGCGGCGGCTACCAGCGCGAGGGCATCGGCGAGGCGATGACGAAGTCGTTCGTCCGGTCGATTGCGTCGCGACTGGGACGGGTGCTGGTGCGCATGATCACCGGGCGGTTGCGCTGAGAAATTGAGCGAATAGGGAGTAGCGAGTAGCGGAAAACCGCACGCTTTCTCCTATTCGCTATTCGCTCTGGGAGGAGCACATGGCCGACCGCCTGAAAGGCAAGCTTGCGTTCTGCACGGCGTCCGGCGCCGGCATCGGCCGGGCGACGGCCATCGCCTTTGCGCGGGAAGGCGCCCGCGTAATCGCCAGCGACATCGACGAGGTGTCCTTCGCCGACCTGAAGGCCGCGGGTGTGGCCGAGTGCGTGCGGCTCGACGCGCGCGATACCAAGGCGGTGGAGGCCGAGGCCCAGCGCCTGGGGCCGATCGACGTGCTCTTCAACGCGGCGGGCTTCGTGCATCACGG
>JBAPMW010001029.1:0-5924 GCA_049278815.1 Hyphomicrobiaceae bacterium | reverse complement strand
CTTCGGGCAAGACCGTGGCCGACATCGCCTACGACGCCGGGTACGGAACGGAGGCGGCCTTCAGCCGGGCGTTCTCGCGCACCTACGGCATGCCGCCGTCGGCGTGGCGGCAGGCGGCGAGGGGCGGCGCGGGCCTATGACTGGTGTGCCAGCGCGCGGGCCAGCGCGCGCTGCGGTCGCCAATGCATTCAGGTCGCTATCGGATGAAGAAGAGGAGACTGCCCTGGTCAAGAGCGCAGTGCTCCATGCGAGAGCACGACTGAGCTGAACGTGTCTTCATTTAGCCGGCATCTTCATGGTTCATGTCATCGCGACACTGGAGAGGATCTCATGATGGAGGTCACTGTGGAGGTTGGCGACCGCCTGCGGCGGACTTCGGATCGCACCAGGACGCTCGTGGCACGGTCCGCGGCGGCAGCCGCAGTCGCCTTGTGCCTGGCTCTGGCCGGCGCGGCTCCCGGCGCGGATCAGGCCAAGGCGGCGGGCCCTCCGTCTACGACCGCTGGTCCGCCCGATGCGGGCAGCACCTCATTCTCCCAGCTGAAAGGCCTCTTGGCGATGCCCGCACCAGGGCGCGTTATCCTCAAGCCGGGCGAGATGACAGCCGATGGCAATCCGTCGAAAGGCATCGTCATCGAGACCGCCGATGAGCGGATCATCGCTCCCAGCGCGGGTTTGGTCGTGTACGCTGGTGAGTTCCGCACCTACGGCCAGCTGCTGATCATCAGCCCCGGAGAGGGCTATCACGTTCTTATCGCGGGACTCGCCCAGATCGATGTCGCCGTCGGCAAAAGTGTGTCCGCCGGGGATCGCATCGGCAAGGCTCGCAAGGGTGAGGCTCTGGCCGTGGAGCTCCGCAAAGACGCCCAGCCGCTCGACCCCACGGAATGGTTCAGTCTGCCGAAGGCGGCGCCGATGAAATGAGATGCTGGATCGGCTACCCCAGAGCCTGCCCCATTTGAAGGAGATGCAGCGGATTTTTTGCCGGCGCGGGCGCGACAGCCCGGCCGGGCTCAGTGATCGGCATGTCGAGATGCGCCGATCGCCAACGGCTCTGGCACCTGGCGCCGCGGCCGGACCACCTGGTCCCACAGCAGCGCCAGCGCGAAGAAGCCCGCCTGGATCAGGACGATGCAGGGGCCGGTCGAGCCGTTGATGTGGAAGCTGACGAGGGTGCCGAGCACGCTGGAGAAAATGGCCACCGAGGCTGCGACCACGAGCATGCGGTCGAAGCGGCGGGTGACGAGATAGGCGGTGGCCCCCGGCGCCACCAGCATGGCCACCACCAGGATCACGCCCACGGCCTTGAGCGAGGCGACGATGGTGAGGGAGAGGAGCACCAGCAGGCCGTAGTGCAGCCACTCCACCCTGAGGCCGACGGCGCGGGCGTGCTGCGGGTCGAAGCAGTAGAGCAGCAGGTCGCGGCGCTTGGCGAGGACGATGGCGAGCGTGAGGCCGGCCACAACGGCCGTCTCGATCAGGTCGCGTTGGGTGACGCCCAGCATGTTGCCGAACAGGATGTGCAGGAGGTGCTGGTCGGTCTCGACCTTGGTGAACAGCACGAGGCCGAGGCCGAACATGCCGGAGAACACGATGCCCATCACCGTGTCCTCCTTCACGCGGCTGTTGTCCTTGAGATAGCCGGTAGCCACGGCGCAGAACAGGCCCGCGGCGAACGCGCCGACGGCCAGCGGCAGCCCCAGCACGACGGCCAGCACGATGCCCGGCAGCACGGCATGGCTCACGGCATCGCCCATCAGCGACCACCCCTTGAGCACCAGGTAGCAGGAGAGCACCGCGCAGACTGCCCCTGTCAGGACCGCCACCAGCAGCGCCTCCCGCATGAAGCCGTAGGACAGCGGCGTGGCGACGAGGCCCCAGAGAGCGTAGAGCAGGTCCGTCATGGCGCGGTCTCCGCTGAGGTGCGCGCCTTGCGCCGGGAGGCCAGCAGACCGTGCCTTGGCGCCAGCAGAAACGCGGCCAGGAACACCAGCGTTTGCAGCACGACGATCACGCCGCCGGTGGCGCCGTCGAGGAAGTAGCTCAGGTAGGCGCCGATGGCGCCGGTGGCGACGCCGACGGCCACGCTGACCGCCAGCAGCCGCCCGAAGCGGTCGGTGAGAAGATAGGCGGTGGCGCCGGGCGTGACGACCATGGCGATGACGAGGCAGGCGCCCACGGTCTGCAACGCCGCGACCGTGGTGGCGCTGAGCAGCAGGAAGAACAGCACCTTGAGGGCGGTAGGCCGCAGGCCGACGGCGCGGGCATGGCTCTCGTCGAAGAAGAGCAGCATCAGGTCCTTCCACTTGGCGAGCAGCACCGCGAGCGTGACCGCGCAGATGATCACCACCTGGAAGGCGTCGTCGTCGGAGATGCCGAGGATGTTGCCAAGCGCGATCGTCTGGATGCTCACCGCCATGGGGTTGATGGAGGCGATGAGCAGCCCGGCGGCGAAGAAGGCGGTGAAGACGATGCCGATCACGGCATCCTCGCGCAAGCTGGTGCGGGCGCGCACCAGCGTCATGCCGAGAGCGGCAAGGATGCCGGCAAAGAACGCGCCGGCGGCATAGGGGAGCTTCAGGAGGTAGGCCGCCGCCACGCCGGGGACGATGGAATGGCCGAGCGCGTCGCCCATCAGCGACCAGCCCTTGAGCATGAGGTAGGCCGAGAGGAACGCGCAGGTGCCGCCGACCAGGGCGGAGACCCACATGGCCTTCACCATGTAGTCGTAGGCGAACGGGACGAGGAGCTCGCTCATGCTTCGCTCACTGTAGGTTGGGTTAGGGCCGAAGGCCCGTAACCCAACATGGGCATCCGCAACATGTTGGGTTACGCCGCTTCGCGGCTGACCCAACCTACTACTTCTCCTCCGGCCGCGGCTTGGGCGCCGTGTCGGAGCGGCCATGACCGTAGAACACGGCGGGGCGCTCGTCGTCGGTGAGCACGGTGAGGCCGCGGCTGTCGTCGTCCTCGTGCAGCTGCCTGCCTTCGAGCCGGAAGCGGCGCAGGGCGCCGCCGAACGCGCGCTCCAGGTTGGCCTGTGTGAACACCTCGGCGGTAGGGCCGGCAGCCAGCACCGTGTTCAGCAGCATCACCACCTGGTCGCAGTAATCCGGCACGCTGCCGAGATTGTGGGTGGATACCAGCATGAGCCGCCCCTCCTGGCGCAGCTCGCGCAACAGGGCGACGATGGCGTCCTCGGTCTTGACATCGACGCCGGTGAACGGCTCGTCGAGCAGGATCACCTGCCCCTCCTGGGCCAGCGCGCGGGCCAGGAACACGCGCTTCTTCTGGCCGCCCGACAGCTCGCCAATCTGACGCCGCCGGAAGCCGGCCATGCCCACCCGATCGAGCGCGACGGCGACCTTGCGCCTGTCCTCGGCGGACGGGTTGCGCAGGAAGCCCATGTGGCCGTACCGGCCCATCATCACCACGTCCTCGACGAGAACGGGGAAGTTCCAGTCCACCTCCTCGCTCTGGGGCACGTAGGCCACGACGTTGCTGCGGAGCGCGGTATTGACGGGAAGGCCGCTGATACGCACCTCCCCCTTCTGCGGGCGCAGCAGGCCCATGATGGTCTTGAACAGCGTCGACTTGCCGCTGCCGTTGACGCCGACCAGGCCGCAGATCGTGCCAGGCCCGAGCGTGAAGGTGGTATCGCGCAGCGCGGCCATGCCGCTGGAATACGTGACGGTTACATCGCGCACCGACAGGGAGGCAGCAGGCGCGCTGCGCGTGAGGTTGCCGGCAGCGCTCTTCACCCGATCGAGCATCACTTGCCGAACCCCTTGGCGACGGTCTCCACCGTCACCTTCAGGAGGTCGAGATAGGTCGGCACCGGCCCGCGGGCGTCGCTCAAGGAGTCCACATAGAGGACGCCGCCGTACCTGGCGCCGGTCTCCTTGGCGACCTGGCGGGCCGGCTTGTCGGAGATGGTGCTCTCGCTGAACACCACGGGGATCTTGTTCCTGCGCACCTCGTCGATGACGCGCCGGATCTGCTTGGGCGTACCCACTTCGTCGGCATTGATGGGCCACAGGTACAGCTCGCGCAGGTCATAGTCGCGCGCGAGGTAGCTGAAGGCGCCCTCGCTGGAGACGAGCCAGCGCTGGCCCTCGGGGATCCCCGCCAGCCGCTTGCGCAGCGGCTCGTCAAGCGCCTTGATGTTGGCCGCGTACCCGGCGGCGTTCCTGGCGTAGACCTCGGCGTTGGCGGGGTCCTGCTTGGCCAGCGCCCGGCGGATGTTCTCCACGTAGATCACGGCGTTGGCGGGCGACATCCAGGCGTGCGGGTTGGGCTTGCCGGTGTAGGGCCCCTCGTTGATGCCAAGCGGCACGATGCCCTCGGTGACCACCACGCTCGGCACCTCCTTGACGTTGTCGAAGAAGCGCTCAAACCAGCGCTCGAGGTTCATGCCGTTCCACAGCACCAGGTCGGCCGCCTGTGCCTTCACCACGTCGAGGGGCGTCGGCTGGTAGTCGTGGATCTCGGCGCCGGGGCGCGCGATCGACTCCACGATGGCTGCAGAGCCGGCGACGTTCTGGGCGATGTCCTGGATGACGGTGAAGGTCGTCACCACGCGCAGCGGCTTCTTTGCCTGCGCCAGGGCACTCGGCGGTGCCGCCCACATCGCCGCTGCGACAAGGATCGACGTGCTGCGGACCATCCTGCTCACGACCATGCGTTGCATACTCCCAGCATACTCGAAGGCGCGCCAATGACATCGCGTTTGGCATTTACCATACTAGGAATAGTTCGCAACTAGAAACTGCAAATGGTTCGCAGCTGGGAGCCGGCGCACGGAGCTCGTCGCCACCACGGCGGCACCATCCGCCTGATGGCTGCCGCACGGCACCCAGTTCAGGATCGAGAGTCCAGACACGGCGTGACAACGTGAGCGCGGGGCAAGGACGTCGGCTATGGCCGGAATGCCTTGAGCAACCCGATTGACCAGACGACAACTTCGCCGTCAGCCTTGAGCTCCCAGGCAATGCGTACTCTCCAAAGGCCGTACACGTATAACCTTCCATTCAAGGCTGGCAGCTGGCGACACTTCTCCCAAGCGTCCGGGTGGGAGAGGTGGAGAGTTATTGAATGCCGAAGAGCGAGTCTTTGCTCGTCGGACTCAGTCGATCTCACAAGACCGGCCTCTGCCAACTCTGAGTAAGTCAGCATGGCCCCGTCCGTTAGGTTAGGAGATCAGCCGCGCGGCTTCCTCTGCTGCCTCGGCAAGATCCTCGTCAGTAACCTCGGCAGGAAACATTGCAAATGCTGCGTAGTAGGGAATGCGCTCTCCCATGGCCACAGAGGACCACACGTCGTTGTGGCTGAACTCGCTGATTTCAGCCGCAGTATGTGCACAAACGAACCCGACCATGTGCTCGATCAGCTTCGCCTGATCTGGAGAGAGGCAGTCGATGCTGGGCCGCTTCGTGGCATGGTACTCGCTCTTCGCATACCCGTAGTAATTCTTCGTCGTCGTGGAGACACGGCCTTCGGCTTCCAGTGATTTGAGTGCCCACGTCAGATGCCGGGCCGTCGGCCCGAAACGCTGACGCTGATAGTCGGCTCCCGTCAGAGGTCTGCCGGTGCTCAGGTAGTGAAGCATGTCCGCAAAATAGAGGACCTTGTGAAGTTTGGTATTTCCAAGCTTTTCGGGATCAAGATGATTGCCAACGTAGTGCACGATGTAGTGCACTACGTCCTTGAACCGCTGCCGGTCGAATTGGAAGTGCTCCTGCATCGTCAGCTCCCAGTTCGCATTCTGGCATGAACAAACGGAGAACTCAAGAACTTATCGAGCTCTGCCCACATCCAACTTTGCCGCTCTGTCGGGGGGCCGCTGGAAAAGTCTGCGCAGAATCAGCGCAGCGGTCGCCGTGTCTTGGCTGCCCGCCCTGTCGAGCCGAACCCGCCTGCGCCGC
>JBAPMW010001028.1:0-1803 GCA_049278815.1 Hyphomicrobiaceae bacterium | reverse complement strand
CTGCAGGGCAGCGGCCTGCGGCCGGCCCGCTGATGGAGGCGATCCCGCGCCGCATGCGAGTCGGCACCGCCGCGGCGGCCCATGTGCGGATCGGCCGCGACAAGGTTGAAAGCCTTACGCAGCTGCTCGCGGCCGGCCGAGCGGCGCCGCCGCCCGCAGACGCTGTTCTTGCGCGCGTGCTGTCGGTGCGGTTGCTGGCGCCCGACGGCGGCTTCGCGATCGAGGCCGACGGTCCCGAGACGCAGTGGATCGAGGCAAGCGCCAGCCAGGCGCCCAACCCGATGCATGACGACCACGTCGGCTGGCGCTGGACCGTGATGCCCCGTGCAGGCGGGCGGCACCGCCTGCAGCTGGTGGTGTTGGCACGCACCGTGGGCCGCGACGGGATCGGCCCCGAGACCTCTCCGCCCGACCGCATCATCGAGATCGCCGTGCGCCCCAACCGGCTGCGGCGGCTCGTGCGCTGGGCCGCACTCATCGTGCTGCTTGCGGGCGGAGTTGCCCTGGGCCGGCTGAGCCACGACAAGCTCGCCCAGGACCTCGTTGATGTCGTGGCCGCCATGTGGGGGAGCATCCAGGGTCTGCTGGTCACCTCGGGGTTCCTGGGCGGCTGAGGCAGCCAGGCAGCAAGGCATAGGGCGGGTAGGCAGTAGGGCAGTAAGGCAGTAAGAAAGAACGCCGGCCATACTGCCCTACTGCCGTATTGCCCTACTGCCTCTCTATGTCGCTCCCGACAGCGGCGGCATCTTCACCGACCACACGCGGATCACCCCGTCCTTGCCGCCGGCGATGAGCCGCCGGCCGTCGCGCGAGAAACCCAGGGATTGCACCTGCCCACCGTCCAGGGCGCGTCCGATGCGCTGAGGGTGCAGCGTCCACAGCTTCAGGCTGCCGTCCTCGCCGGCGCTGGCGAGCAAACCCGAGGGGCCGAGCGCGATGGCCGTGATGCGGCCGGCGTGGGCCTTGAACGTGTGCACCGCGTGCGCGCCCGGCCCGCGCGGTCCCGGGCTGCGCTGGAAGCGCACCACGCCGTCGGCGCTGCCGCCCGCCACGTAGCTGGCGTCGGGCGCGATATCGACGGCGGCGCTGTCGCCGGTAAGGCGGTAGGTGCGGACAAGCCGCGGCTCCAGGCCCCGCCACAGCCGCAGCGTACGGTCGAACGCCGTCACCATCAGGGTGCGCGCGCGCGCGGCGGCAACCAGGTGCCCGCCGCTCTCGTGTGTGTCGAGCGCCACCGGCGTGTGGGGTGCGCCGGGGTCGAGCAATCCGACGCCGCCGTCCCGATGCGCGACGACGAGCCGTTCACCGAGGAAGGCAACGGCGGTGACGGCCGCGCCGCCGTGGCGGAAGGTCGCGAGCCTGGCGGCGTTGTCCAAGTCCCAGAGCACGACGGTTCCGTCCTCGTGGCCAACCAGTGCCCGCCGGCCATCGACGGCGAAGGCGGTGGCCGGGCCCTCGGCGAGATCGATGGTGCGCACCAGGCCCCCCGATCCCGCGCTCCACACGCGCACGGTGGCATCGGCGCCGGCCGAGACGATCCACTGGTCCTCGACGGTGCTTGCCACGGCAACCACCGGGCCCCGATGGCCGGGCAGCAGCATGGCGGGTGCAGCTGCCTTGGTCTTGCTCGGTGCAGCACCCGGCCCCCCGGCCGACGACAGCCTGACCCTCTGCTCGTAGGTGACGGCCAGGGCAGAGACGGCAAACGCCATCGCGACCCTGAACAGGCCCCTCCCCCAACGGCGCACAGACTTGCCCCGGCCGCTGCGCTGCCTGGTGCGCGGCCGCCGCAGGACCGCGGGC
>JBAPMW010001027.1:0-10820 GCA_049278815.1 Hyphomicrobiaceae bacterium | reverse complement strand
AACTACGCTGTGGGTTGCGCCGCTGTTACCGGGTTCACGATTTTGTGCTCCAGGAGCCTGTCCGAGCAATCGTACACGGAGCGCCGAGCGGTCGAGAATGTCGGGCTTCGGCGTGGAGCCGGGGGCTGGTTCGCACCGCTGCTCCGGGCCGATGGCGGACTCCCGGTTCGAGCGCACGCATTGGGAAGCGGAGCTGCTGCCGGCTGTCGGCTCGGGTGTGGCGGAGCTCGCGACCGGTACCGCCCCCGCCCGCATGCCCCGCCCGCATGCCTTTGCTGGATCGGTGGATGGGCTTAGAGTTGGCGTGGCAGCCGGAGGTCGATTGCGCGATGGACTCAGATCGACCTGAATCGATTTTGCTGCGGGATATGCAACGTCGGGGGGGCAGGCGCTGTGAAGGTTTTCGTGCTCCGTAAGAGCCAGAATCTGTCCCGGTCCTGGTCGTCGGCTCATATCGTGGAGG
The DNA here is from genome assembly GCA_049278815.1 of Hyphomicrobiaceae bacterium. GTDB lineage: Bacteria > Pseudomonadota > Alphaproteobacteria > Rhizobiales > Hyphomicrobiaceae > AWTP1-13. The sequence continues at coordinate 10,357 of JBAPMW010001027.1, read as the reverse complement.
CGCTGCGACAGTCCCGTCTCGATGCCGTCGAGGCAGCGCCCGACGCCCCTGTTGGCAGAGGCGACGTGGCCCTGGTACCGGGGACGGGCACCTGGACATTATCCCCTGCGGTCGAGCAGTTCTTGCGGTCTGCCGGCAACCAGGGCGCGAAGCGCGTCGTGTGGCAGCTCGAGCCGCTTCTGCCGCCAGTGTCGTCGGTCGGCACCGAGCGCATAGTCCAGAATCTCCTGGACGTTTCGAGCGGCCGTGACACCTCTCCCTGGACCCAGGCACCGCGAGACTGGCTTATGTGCCAGCGTCTCGCATGGGCTTGCCGTACCGAGCCCTGGAGTCACAAGGCCTGGTCGGGTCATATCTTCAAGTATCCGCTGCAACAGACCCGAGGCATCCTGGCGCATTTGCGCCTTGGCCTCGTCGACCGCACCCTTGTGAGCTTGGCGCCACGGCAGGCTTTCCTACAGAGATACGACATCCCGAGCGCATTTGTTCCGTTCGGCCATATCCCGGTGTTCGGAAGGTGGCTCGGCGAGGAGAAGCGTGACATCGATGTCCTGTTTCTCGGGCGCCTCAACAGTCGGCGGCGCTCGCTGATCCGCCAGGTGCAACGAGGGCTGTCGAGAGCCGGCTTCGAGCTGACGGTCGTCACCCGAGATTGTTACGGCGAGGAGAGGACCAAGCTCCTGAACAGGACAAAGATTATTCTGAACCTTCACAAGTTTCCTTGGGAATCGCCGGGCATAAGACTTCTCATGGCAATGGGCTGCAAGGCCTTGGTCGTGTCCGAGCCCGCTCCGGACATGCAACCGTATCTCGATGGGCAGCACATGGTTGTAGCACCGATCCCAGGGTTGGTCGAAACCTTGGTCCGCTACCTGAAAGATGACGGCGCCCGTCGCAGCATCGTCGAGAATGCCTACCGGTTCGCGACCGAGAACATGGCGCTGGGACGTGTGCTGTCGCCGGCTCTTTCAGCTGTGGGCGCGGAGGCGGGAGTGCAACGGTGAGCAATGCCGCCATCAAGCTCTTGATCCTGGGGAGCCGGGTCTTTGCTGAGGAGGTCGCCGATCTGGTGGAGGAGACGCCGGGCTTCGAGCTCGCAGGGTTTGTCGAGAACGTCGATCCGGAGCGGTGCCAGGGCCTGCTGTTGGGCAAGCCGGTACATTGGGTGAGCCGTCTGGCGGCTGTCGACCGGAGCCATCGTCTGCTGTGCGGCATCGGAACAACGAAGCGCCGGAGGTTCGTCGATGAGGTTGCTGCATGGGGGTTGCCATTTGCAACGCTCGTGCACCCGTCCGCACGGGTATCCCGTACAAGTATGGTCGGCCAGGGGAGCATTCTCAGCGTGAATGCGATCGTTGCGGCCCACACGACCCTCGGTCGTCACACTATCGTCAATCGCGCTGCCACGATTGGACATCACACGGAGATCGGCGAGTACGTGACGATAGCACCCGGCGCCACGATAGCAGGAAAGTGCGTGATCGAGCCGGGCTGCTACATTGCCGCGGGCGCCATCGTCATCGATCGCGTCCGCATCGGTGCGAGCTCCATCGTCGGTGCCGGGGCGGTCGTCACAAAGGACGTGCCGTCCAACGTGCAGGTCGTGGGGGTGCCCGCCCGCATAGTGAAGGAAGGGATCGACGGCAGGTAGGCCTTCCTGCGGCAGCAGGCCTGTCCTAGGCAGAATATCCCAGCCAGACCAACACCTGAGCCGGAGTGCCGGACGTCTGCGCTCGGCGCGCTGCTGTCGGACGCCAGCCCGTTGCACGGGTGGATCTTGACCCACAACGCAACTGACGACAGCTCGCCCGACAATGGTTCTCCTCTGAGGCAAGCGTCGTTAGGCTTGACATCAACCAAAGAGGCAGCGACGCTCCTTCCTTGTCGTGAATTTCCCCGTCAAGTCAGTTATCTGAGGCGACGGCCATGCCTAAACAAGGCACTACGAAAATGTTGGTGTTTGCAAGGCGATTAACCGTCATTTCTTTTATGTTAGTGACGTCGTTATTTTTCGTTCTCCACTCCCTGCTCATGCTCCGACAGGATTCTATCAAATCACGTTTTGGGATTGCAGCCATCGGTATAGCCATCGGTTTTACACTGACGACTATCTATTCTGTTCTGCAGGAAGCTATACAAGCGCGGAAAAATACTTGGCTGAGAGATCAGTACCTGAACTCTATCCGAGACGCCAGGAGTGGGTCGCGTGTGTTCCTGTACTTGCGATCATTCACCGCAGGCCGGGTTGGGTCCGGGGGGCTTCAGGATGAGCTTAATCATGCAGAACTCAAACTTGCCGAAGAGAATCTGCTTAGTTGGCGCGAAGCGAATCGCGCACAGCCGCGATTACCCTTGCGACCTCGGCCGTCGTCAGGGCTCCCGTCAGCGGCAGACTCACCGTTTGCCGTCCAATGCGGGTGGCGTTGGGATAGGCCTCCGGCCGCCAGCCGAGCCTCGATTGGTAGATCGGATGCTCCGCCAGGCACAGATAATGGATGCCGACCCCGACGAGACGCCGGTCGAGCGCCTCGATGAACGCTTCCCGGTCTTTCCCGCAGCGATCGGCATCGATCAGCACTGTATAGAGGTGATGCCCATGCTTGATGCCAGGAGGCTCCCTGGCCGGAAGGGTGAGCGGCAGGTCTGCGAAGGCCAGGTCGTATTCCCGCCAGATCTCACGCCGCCGCAGCCAGAAGCTCCCCATTCGGCGCATCTGGTGGATGCCAATGGCGGCGTTGAGATCGGTCATATTGTATTTGAAGCCGACCTCGGACACCAGATAGTGTCGGAACTTCGGATCACTGAACCGTTTCCAGGCATCCTTTGACATGCCGTGCAGGGCAAGGCGGCGAAGCCGTTCGGCATCTCGCTCATCCCTGCTCGTAATCATGCCGCCTTCGCACGTGGTGATGTTCTTGGTGGTATAGAAGCTGAAGCAGCCGTAGTCGCCCATGGTGCCCGTAGGCCGACCCCTGTACTCGGCCTCGACCGCGTGGGCGCAGTCTTCGATCACCTTGAGATTGTGGGCCGCCGCAATCCGCTCGATGGCCGCCATATCGCATGGCAGCCCGGCGAAATGCACCGGCAGGATGGCCTTGGTCCGTGGGGTGATCGCGCTCTCGATGCCGTCGGCATCGATATTCATCGTGGCGGGGTCGACATCGACCAGCACCGGTTTGGCTCCCGTGTGGATGATCGCGTTGACGGTAGCGCAGAAGGTGAGGGGGGTTGTGATGACCTCGTCACCGGCGCCGATGCCCGCCGCGAGCAAGGACAGGTGCAAGGCCGCCGTGCATGAATTCACGGCCACGGCATACGGAACCTGCTTGTAGCGCGCGAACTCGCGCTCGAATTGCGCAACCCGCGGGCCGGTTCCGATCCAGCCCGACCTCAGCGTCCTTACGACCTCCTCGATCTCTTCCTCGCCGATGTGCGGCGCGCCAAAAACGATGCGTTTGTCGGACATGACTGGCACCCGGAATCACAGCGTGCTGAGACGCTGGCCCTCTGACACGGCGGTGATTGATCTTGGCCCCTGGTCCAACGAGCAGCTCGCCATCGCCGCATGGTACCCGTGCAAAGCGGCTCTCCAGCTTTGCACGCTCGAGCGGCGTTAGCCGCCGACCCTCGACGGCATCGGGGATCATTCCGATCTTGAAGCACAGCCAAGTCAATGCCGATAGTGCGATCCTGACCCACTCGCATCGGATGCGGCGCTCGACCGGTTAAAAACAGTGGACCGGCAATTGCCGACGCAACGGAGCGCTGCACCCGCACTTCTCCTTCGATAATAGTACAACATACGAATAATAATAAGACATGCGATTAATAATAATATGACATATGATTGCTTCCTAGAGCATCGTTGCATTTCCGTTGCACACACCGTAGCATCCTGCAGAGTCGACTTGATCTGTCGTGACGGCGCACTTTTGCGCTTGCCGTTATAAGCGGGGGTGGCGTGAAAATCCTGGTCTCCGGGGGCGCCGGCTTTATTGGCTCAGCCGTTTGTCGGCTGGTTGTCGGCGCGAAAGACGGTTCAGTCGCCAACCTGGACAAGCTCACGTACGCAGCAAACCTGGCCTCCTTGTCGCCGATAGCTGGCAGCACGCGATACCGGCTCCATCGGCTGGACATCTGTGACGGCGAAGGTGTGACGCAGGTCTTGGCCGAGGAGCAGCCCGACGCCATCGTGCATCTGGCTGCGGAGAGCCATGTGGACAGGTCCATCACGGGACCGGCCGCGTTCATCGCTACCAACATCGTTGGAACCTATGCTCTGCTTGACGCGGCTCGCTCCTATTGGGAGCGCCTGCCTGCGTCCCGCAGGGACAGCTTCCGCATTCTCCATGTATCGACCGATGAAGTGTACGGAGGTCTCGGACCTCGCGGTGTCTTCACGGAAGAAACACCCTACGATCCGAGCTCTCCCTACGCCGCCTCCAAGGCGGCGGCGGACCATCTTGCTCTGGCTTGGTACCGCACCTATGGCCTGCCGGTCGTGATCTCCAACAGCTCAAACAACTACGGACCCTACCATTTCCCCGAGAAGCTGATCCCATTGACGATTACCAATGCCCTGCTTGGACGCGAGCTGCCGGTCTATGGCACCGGCGCGAATATCCGCGATTGGCTGTACGTGGAAGACCATGCGCGCGCTTTGCTGGCGCTGGTCGAAAAGGGGCGCCCTGGCGAAAGCTACAATATTGGAGGGCGATGCGAGCGGACCAATCGTGAGGTCGTCGAGGCCATCTGCGACCGTCTGGATGTACGGGCTCCGCGTGGGCAATCGCACCGCGCCGCAATCCGGTATGTTATCGATCGCCCGGGTCATGATTTTCGCTACGCCATCGATCCCTCCAAGATCGAGCGCGAAATCGGCTGGCGTCCCGCCGAGACGTTCGAGTCCGGACTCGAGAAAACGATCGCGTGGTATCTTGCCAACGAGACCTGGTGGCGGCCGTTGCGTGCGAAACGCTACGACGGAGAACGTCTCGGGTTGATGGCCTCGGCGCACCCGCAGCCCATCGCCGGGATAGACGCGGCTCACCGCGCAGGGTGCTGAAAGTGCCAAGGTCTAGAACTAAAGCGGAGTTCCTTCACGACGCCAGCGGACGGACCATTGACTCCTCGCTCCAGGATAGGGCGGGCGAGCTTCGCACGTGCTGGAGGTACGCGCCGCCCGGTTTCCCCTCCCCGTTGTGGGGAGGGGTTAGGGATGGGGGGACTCCCTCCCTCAGATGTTCTGCAATCCCCCCCACCCTGTCCCTCCCCCACGTCGTGCCGAAGGCGCGCCTCCGGCGCGACGGGGGAGGGGACGTTGTGGCACGCACCTCACTCGATAGCCGGTGTCGGCGCAACCTGCTGCGAGACGCAGCTCAGGTGTTGGGCTGCAAATCGCACTTTGCTTTTAGGCATCCGCCGCTCTGGGGAGAGGATGCCCGATGAAGGGCATAATCCTGGCTGGCGGTAGCGGTACGCGCCTCTATCCGATGACCCTCTCGGTCAGCAAGCAGGTGCTGCCGGTCTACGACAAGCCGCTGGTCTACTACCCGCTCTCCGTGCTGATGCTTAGCGGCATTCGCGAGATCCTGCTCATCTCGACACCGCGCGATCTGCCTGCGTTCCGGGCGCTGCTTGGCGATGGCGGGCAGTGGGGGCTGTCGCTCAGCTATGCCGAGCAACCGCGCCCGGAAGGGCTTGCCCAGGCCTTCATCATCGGCGCGGGATTTATTGGCAGTGACCGGACGACATTGATCCTTGGTGACAACATCTTCCATGGCACCGGGCTGTTGCAGCGGCTTGAGCTCGCATGCGACCGGCCAAGGGGTGCCACGGTCTTCGCCTACCATGTCCATGACCCCGAGAGATATGGCGTCGTGACCTTCGATGAGAAAGGTCTCGCCAGGTCGATTGAGGAAAAGCCGTCAAAGCCCAGATCGAGCTGGGCAGTGACGGGGCTCTACGTCTATGACAACGACGTGGTCGACATTGCGAGAGGGCTGAGACCGTCAGAGCGGGGAGAGCTGGAGATCACAGACGTCAATGCGAGCTATCTCCAGCGTGGCACGCTCGTCGTGGAAAGACTGGGGCGGGGCGTCGCCTGGTTCGATACGGGCACGCCCGAGAGCCTGCTCGATGCCGCCAACTACGTTCGCGCCATCGAGAAGCGCCAGGGTCTTAAGATTGCAAGTCCCGAGGAAATCGCGCTCGTAAGGGGCTTCATCGATGCTCGCGACGTGGAGCGTCTCATTGCGTCCAGATATTCCAAGAGCGAGTACGGGCGCTACCTGCAATCGTTGCTGGACGACGACGCTCGCGATGCCACGCGCAGCCCGGAGTAGAGCCTTGAGATAACCATCCTGCGGACTGGCCGCTCGATCACCGCTCGTCGGCGCAAGCTCGTATCACGACGCCCGCGCTTTCCGGCCTTTGCCGTGCAACAGATGCTGCGCGATCAGGTCGCGCAATGCGACGGCGTCGTTGTACGTCTCGTCCCTGGCCGCGTAGACCAGCGTCAGCGGCCCCTGCCGGGCGCAGCGCACAAGCTCGGCCACGGCCTCGCTGGCCGGCTGCCGCTTCAGTTCATCGCGATAGCGCGCGACGAACTCCAGCCACCGGGCGGGATCGTGATTGAACCATCGCCGCAGGTCGTTGCTCGGTGCCGCCTCCTTCAGCCAGTCGTCAAGGGCAAGCCGATCGCGAGCCATGCCTCTCGGCCACAACCGATCGACCAGCACGCGCCGGCCGTCGTCGCGCGATGGGTCTGCGTAGGCGCGCTTGATGCGGACATGGTATGGTTTGCGCTCGGTCATGACGCGCGCTCCCGCGCAGTTGGTGGACCCTGGGGTTCGGCATTTTCCAGCGCTGGCTGGCGCCTGTTCCACGCCACCGCCCAGGATATCTGCCCAGACGGAGCCGCCGCCCTGTTCATAAATCGATCGCGGCCGATCGCCGAGTCCCTGGATGGCCACAGGTAAATGCCGTGGGGCGCGGCACGAATCGGGATGCGGCAATCTGTGAGGGCTGGCGACCTTGAAACTTGGCTTGCCGTTTGCGACCTGCGAAACGCACAGTGCGCTCTGTAATTATGCGAAGGACAACCTGCGCGTTGCAGGATGCCGGCGGCGCGCCATTCTCAAGGCTGGACACCTCGCCATGACGATCACGCCTCCCTCCAAGCCAGACGTGCCCGGCTCGCGGCCGGCCAGGCAGCAGCTCTTGCATCTGGTCTTCGGCGGAGAGCTTAACTCTCTGGAAAGCATAGAGTTTACCAATCTTGCGGAGCTTGATATCGTCGGCATCTACCCCAACTACGCCGAGGCCTACAAGGCATGGAAGGCCGCCGCGCAGCGGACGGTCGACAACGCCCAGGTGCGCTACTTCATTGTGCACATGCATCGCCTGCTCGATCCCGAGGCGACGCCCGCATCGACCGGCCCGCAATCCACGCAGTGAGGGTTTTGCTCAGGCGAGCGCAACCGGCGCGTCGCAGCGGGTGGCGCGGCGGGTTCCTGGCTGGTAGTAGGCTGGTGGGAGACGGGCGGGCAATCTGGCACATCGCGCCCGCAGACGGAGGGGGGACTTGGACGCGGCGGCAGAACCCAGGAGGACCGGATCGGGCAAGGCCCTCCCGCCGGAGAAGGCCCGCGACCTGCTGCGCCGGTTTGCGAAAGATTGGATGTGGCCGCAGCGGCGCGCAATCGCCCTGGCGCTATGCTGGACCGCGGCCCTTGCGGCATCAACGGCGGGCTATCCCGCCATCATCAAGTGGTCGTTCGATTCGCTGCTGGCGCCCGCCAGCACGGTCCTGCCTTGGGTGCTCGTCGCGGTGGTGGCGATCACGGCCTGCCGCGGCCTCTTCCTCTACCTGCATCAGACCACGGCCACCCGCGTGGTCACCCGCATCGTGACGAACGTGCAGAAGGCCACGTTCGCACACCTCATGAATGCCGACCATGCGCGCCTCGCGCGGGAGACCACGGGCCGGCTCGTCTCACGCCTGACCAACGACCTTGGCGCCATCCAGACAGCGGCCCAGACCGCGGTTGTCACCCTCGTCAGGGACATCCTCACCGTCGTGGCGCTGGTCGCGTACATGCTGTACCTCGATTGGGCCATGACCCTTGTCGTCCTGGGGGCCGGCCCGCTGGCGGTCATACCCTTGCGACAGCTGGGGATACGCCTCAAGTCGCTGGCCAAGCGCACCCAGGTCGAGATGGGCAGCATGACCTCACGGCTCACCGAGACTTTCTCCGGTGCCCGCCTGATCAAGACTTTCAGGCTCGAAGGCTATGCCGTCGACCGCCTCGACACGAGCTTCGAGCAGGTGTTCCGTCTCCGCATGAAGTCGGTCAGGGCGCGCGCCGTCGTGCTCTCGCTGATGGAGGTGCTGGCCGGCATCGCCATCGCCTGCGCCATCGCCTTCGCCTACTGGCGCATCGCCAGCAGCACCAACACGGTGGGCGACTTCCTGGCCTATATCGGCTGCCTGCTGATGGCGGCGCAATCGCTGCGCTCGTTCGGCAACATTGCCAGCTCGACCTCGGAGGGGCTGGCGGCGGCCGAGCGCATCTACGAGCTGCTCGACGAGATGCCCGCCATCCGCGACAAGCCCGGCGCGCCGCCGCTGAGCGTCAAGGCCGGCGGCATCGTGCTCGACAACGTGAGCTTCGCCTATGCCGCCGACGCGCGCACGCCGGCGGTGAGCGACCTGTCGCTCGACGTGGCCGGCGGGACCACGGTGGCGCTGGTGGGCCGCTCCGGGGCCGGCAAGTCCACCGTCATCAACCTGGTGGCGCGGCTGTTCGACGTGAGCGCCGGCCGCATCCTGATCGACGGCCAGGACATCCGCGACGTGACGCTGGCATCCTTGCGCGATTGCGTCGCCATGGTGAGCCAGGAGATCACCCTGTTCGACGATACCGTGCGCGCCAACATCGCGCTGGGCCGGCTCGGGGCAAGCGGGGAGGAGATCGTGGCGGCCGCCAAGGCGGCGGCGGCGCACGAGTTCATCATGGCCCAGCCGGAGGGCTACGATACGCCGATCGGCGAGGGCGGCCTCAAGCTGTCCGGCGGACAGCGCCAGCGCCTGGCTCTGGCCCGTGCGATCCTCAAGAACGCGCCCATCCTGCTGCTCGACGAGGCGACCAGCGCGCTCGATACCGAATCGGAGAGCTTGGTGCAGGCAGCGCTGGCGCGCTTCACGCGCGACCGCACCACGCTGGTGATCGCCCACCGGCTGGCGACCGTGCAGCGGGCCGACATGATCTGCGTCATGGAGGAGGGCCGGCTGGCGGAGGCGGGCAGGCACGCCGAGCTCGTGGCCCGCAACGGCATCTACGCGCGGCTGTGCCGCTCGCAGGCACTGGACGGCCCGGAAAGCAGCCAGGAGGGCAGCCAGGGGGGCAGCATGGGCGACGGCGCGGCGAGGGGCGGCCCTGCCGCCGCGCCGGCTGTGGCCCCGCCCACCGAAGCGGCGTGAGCACACACCGCATGGAGCCGCCGCCCGCCGGCCGGATGTTGTTGACAATGCTGACGGCTCGTCGCCAAGAACGGCCGTCGTCGAGAGGGACTCTTGGGTGCATCGGTGGGAGCATCGGGACAAGATGAGTGCTGAGCCCAAGCCCAGGCTCATTCATGCCGCCATCGGCCGGCTGCTGGTGCGCTACGTCCGCTTCGTCGGGTCGTCGTCGCATCAGACCGCGGAGATGACGGAGCGGTTCGAGGAGCACGCGCGCCACCACCCCTGCGTCGTCACCATGTGGCACGGCCAGTTCATGCTGCTGCCGCTGGCGCGACAGGCGGACATCGCCGTCGACATCATGCTGGCGCGCCACGGCGACGCCGAGGTGATGGGCGCGGTGCTGCAAGAGTTCGGCATGCGCCTCATCCGCGGGGCGGGGGCTGGCGGGCGGCGCAAGGACCGGGGGGGCGTGCATGCCTTCCGGGCGGCGGTGCAGTCGCTGCGCGAGGGCCGCTCGGTGGGCATGACGGCCGATGTGCCGGGTGGCGAGGCGCGGCGTGCGGGCCTGGGCGTGGTCATGATCGCGCGTGCCTCGGGCCGGCCGATCATGCCGATGGCCATCGCGACCTCCCGCTACCTGGCGCTGAACAGCTGGAGCCGCATGACCGTCAACCTGCCGTGGTCGAACCTGGGCTTTGCCATCGGCGAGGTCGTGCACGTGCCGCGCGATGCCGGCGATGAGGAGCTGGAGGCCTGCCGGCAGGCGGTGGAGCGGTCGCTCAATGCCGCTACCGCCCTGGCCTATGCCCGCGCCGGAGCCGACCCTGGCCGGGCGACGCCGGGCTACGTTGCGCCACCCGGCCTGCGGCTCAAGGCCTACCGGTCGCTGAC
>JBAPMW010001026.1:0-8718 GCA_049278815.1 Hyphomicrobiaceae bacterium | reverse complement strand
TCGTGGCCCTCGGCGTCCGCTGCCAGGTGGATCTCCCAGGCGTCGGCCGGAACCTCGCCGATCATCCCTGGGTCCCCGTTCCGTTGCCGGTCACAATCCCCGCCAGCGGGCCGGGCTTCCAGGCGGTCTTGACCTGGCACAGCGCCGATGCCGACCGCTCCGGTCCGCCCGACCTGCAGATCTTCGCCCAGGGCCCCTTCGACAACGACGGGCGCGCCATCGCGTCGCTCTGCGCCGCGCTTCTGAAGCCACAGTCGCGCGGACGCGTGACCCTTCTCTCTCTCGACCCTTCCGTGCCGCCCGCTATCGACCTGGCGTTCCTGACGGACGACCGCGATCTGCGCCGGTTGATGGAAGGCGTGCGGCATGGCCATCGGCTCCTCGCCAGCCCCGCGTTCGATGCGGTCGCCGATACGGCGACCGCGCGCAGCGGCGGTGTCGGCGACGAGGCCTTGAGCACCCAGATCTGGGCCAATGTGAGGACCTATCATCACCCCACCGGAACATGCGCGATGGGACGGGACCCGCGGCATGCCGTCGTCGATGCGCGCGGCCGCGTTCATGGAACCGAGGGGCTGGTCGTAGCAGACGCCTCGATCATGCCGGAAATCCCGTCGGCCAACACGAACCTTCCCACCATCATGCTCGCGGAACGGATCGCCGCCGGGCTGGCTTCCGGAGCTACTTGAGAAGGAGGCGGCCAGCGGGTCGTACTCCCGTCCGTGACGAGAACGGAAGGAGGCTCTCAGTCCGCGCGGCCAACAACGCTAGCTCCGGAGTAATCGGTTGGTCGCTCGCCGCAGGCGTGCCCGTGACATGCATCCGCGCCAACGTTTGTCGGGTTGTGGCACGCTTGCCCCGGTCACACACGGAACAACCTACGGGGAATCTCGGGGGGCAAGCTGAAGTCTGCCGCCCGGTCGATCACAATTTCGTGATCTCGTCCGTTTGCTGGGGTTCTTCGGGCGTGGCCATCCGCGTCGGCGACCGGGGAAAAATGACCCAGATCCCCCGTGTTACCGACGGGCCACGCACTGTTGCTGGCTCGTGTGATCGACGGGGTCACGGTCTCCAATCGGAGGTAGGTCACTTGGCCGGCTCGATCCGATCGTTCAAAACGCAATACCGGCTAGCGCAGTTGTTGGGCGAGCCGAACCAGCCGTCGTTGCGCTAATTCCTCGCGGAACAGGTAGGCGCTCGCGTCAGGCCGCCCCCAACTCGCGCCGGACGATGGCGGCACCTTCGACCATGGCCTTCATCTTGGCGAAGGCCACCGGACGGGGCAGGTACTTGAGGCCGCAGTCGGGTGACGCGACGATGCGCTCGGCCGGCATGTGGGGCAGGGCGCGGCGGATGCGAGCTGCCACGGTCTCCGGCGTCTCGACAGCCGTGTCGGAGAGGTCGAGGACGCCGAGCAGGATGGTCTTGCCCGGCAGCTTCTCCAGCACCGAGCAGTCGAGCCTCGATTGTGCCGTCTCGATCGACACCTGCTCGACCTTGGAGGCCGCGAACTCAGGCAGGAAGGAGTAACCCGACGGCCGCTGATGGATGATGGCGGCGTAGCCGAAGCAGATGTGGACCGCAGTCGCGCCGGCGACGCCGTCGAGGGCCCGGTCGAGCGCCTGGACGCCGTATCGCTTAGCCTTCTCGGCGCGGGCCTGCATGTAGGGCTCGTCCACCTGAACGATGTCGGCTCCGGCCGCGAACAGGTCCTTGATCTCGGCGTTGACGGCGGCGGCGTAGTCCATGGCCAGCGCGACCTCGTCCTTGTAGTGATCGTCCTGCGCCTGCTGCGACATGGTGAAGGGACCAGGCACCGTGACCTTGACGGTGCGGTCGGTGTTGACGCGCAGGAACTCCACGTCGCGCACCTGTACGGGATGGCGGCGACGGATCGGCCCGACCACGCGGGGCACCGGATTGGGGTGCCCCGAGCGGTCGAGCGCCGTGCCCGGATTGTCGACGTCGACGCCGTCGAGCGCGGTGGCGAAGCGGTTGGAGTAGCTCTCGCGGCGCATCTCGCCGTCGGTGACGATGTCGAGCCCGGCGCGCTCCTGGTCGCGGATGGCGAGGAGCGTGGCGTCGTCCTGCGCCTCCTCCAGCCATTCTGGGGCGACGCGCCACAGCTCGCGCGCCCGCACCCGCGGCGGGAACCGGCCAGCGAGCTTCTTGCGGTCGATCAGCCATTCGGGCTGGGCGTAGCTTCCAACCAGTGTCGTCGGAAGGATGGGCAGCATGCTGGCTTCCCCGTTCGTTGTGTGCCTTAGGCCGCGGGCGACACTCCCCGTCACTGAGGCCAACAGTGTGCTGCAATCGGCGGCCCGAGGGAAGCGCTGACTTCGACGAACTTGACAACCGGCGGCAAGGAAGCGTGGTATTCTGCGCGATGGCTTGGGCATCGCGCGCCCGGCCAATCGAGGGGAAACGCCACTGTTCCAACGACGAGCGGTCTCGAATTCAGAGGCGCCAGGCGTTCCCGGCCCCCCAATTCGGCCGTTCGGTGACAAGGGAGGCTTCAGCATGAACGCCATCGCCAGAGGGATTGTCGCTGCCGTCGCCATCGCGGTCGCGGCGGGCTTCACCGCGTTCGGCGCCAGCGCGCAGGGCAAGGTGCGGGTTGCGCTCGGCGATACCATCTCGGTCGAGACGGTGTCCTATCTGATCGCGCTGGAGCGGGCCAAGGAGAAGGGCGTCGACTACCAACTGACCTCGTTCTCCAAGGAGGAGCTGGCGATCCAGTCGGTGGTCAACAACCAGGCCGACCTCGGCATCGCAACCCCCTACGCCGTCATCCAGAAATCGAAGGCGCCCCTGCGGGGCCTGTTCCAGGTGAGCCGGCTGGTGTTCTTCCCCGTTGCCGACAAGCAGTACAAGACCTGGAAGGATCTCAACGGCCAACCGTTCGCCTTCCACGCTCGCGGCAGCGGCACTGAGGCGATCGGCAACATCATCGCCAAGCGCCAGGGCATTTCCTTCGGCCAGCGGAGCTATGTGCCGGGGTCGGAGAACCGCGTGGTCGCGATGCTCAACGGCCAGATCAAGGCCACCATCGTCGATCTCGCCAACATGAAGTTGCTGATGTCGAAGGGCGGCGACCGCTTCCACGTGCTGCCGAGCGTGGACACGCCGGCCAGCGACGAGGTGCTGTTCGGCAACGTCGAGTGGATCGGCAAGAATGCCACCGCGGTCGATGTCATCGTCGAGGAGTTCGCCCGCCTGTGGGCGGAGATGGCCAAGAACCCCGGCATCATCGAGACCGAGCGCGCCAAGCGCAACCTCCTGAAGGACCTGCCGAAGGAGGTGGTCGGCAACGTCGCCGCCTATTACACCGACGCCGTCAAGCACGGCCTGTTCGACCCCAAGGGCGGTGGGGCCTCGGCCGTGAAGTCCGACTTCGAGTTCTATACCGAGGCGGGCCAGCTGACTGGCAAGGCGGGCGAGCTCAAGGTGGAGGACTTCTGGAACCTGGGGCCTCTGAACAAGGCCCTGAAGAAGCTCGGCGGCTGAGGCCCATGACGACACCCGTCATCCCGGAAACCGAGCCCCGGACCCCATCCGGGGCAAGGCTGTCCGGGACCTTGTCGAACGAGTCGGAGCCTGCCTTACGAGGGGCCGGATCGGAGCGCCGGGTGCGTGCCGCTCCGTCCGGGACGACGGGTGGAATGCAGGGCTGGCTGGTGCGGAATGTGCGCCGGCCAGCGCTGCTGCAGGCCGTCTCGATCCTGGCGGTGGCGGTGGCCTGGGAGATCGGCGGCCGCATCCCGATCAGCCCGACCTTCCCGACCTTCCTGGAGACGGGCCGGGCGACGCTGGCCATGATTGCCGACGGGTCCCTGATCGTGGCACTGGCGATCACGCTGGTCCCGCTCGCCATCGGCATCGTCGTATCCGCCCTCGTCGGGATCGGCGTCGGCGTCGCCATGGGGCTGGAGCGGCGGGTCGAATGGTTCGGGCTGCCATTGTTCATTGCGCTGCAGGCGGCCCCGCTGGCCGCCCTCATCCCGCTGGTGATCCTGGCCTATGGCATCGGCATCACCACGAAGGTGATCGTCGTGGGCATCATGGCGGTGCCGGTGATCGTGCTGAACTCCTTCAAGGCGGTGCGGCACGCCCCGGCCTCGCTGATCGAGATGGGATGCGCCTTCCTGGGCACCCGGCGGCAACTGATCTTCAAGGTGATCCTGCCCGCGGCGGCACCGGTGATCTTCGCCGGCCTGCGGCTCGGCGTGGCGTCCGGCTTCGTCGGCGCGGTGTTGGCCGAGTTGCTCATTACGCCGACCGGCGTCGGAGACATCATCACCTACAATCAGTCAGTGGCCGAGTACCCGGCCATGTACGGGGCGATCGCGGCGGTGATCGCCGTGTCCGTCCTTTTCATCAAGGCGCTGGAGTGGATCGAGGTGCGCTTCTTCCGGCCCGAAAGGAGAGGCGCGTGACGGCAGCGACGGCAAGCCCCGCACCGGCGACGGCGACCGCGGAGAAGCCGCCGATCGTCGAGGTGCGGTCGGTGTCGAAGGTCTACGCCGGCGGCGTCGAGGCGCTGAGCGCGGTGAGCCTCGACTTTCGCGAAGGGCAGCTGACCGCGCTGCTGGGCCCTTCCGGCTGCGGCAAGACCACGCTGCTCAAGATCGTCGCCGGCCTGATCCCCGGCACAAGCGGCGAGGTCAGGATCAAGGGCCGCAGCGTGACTGGGCCGGGCCCCGAGCGCTCGTTCGTGTTCCAGGACTTCGCACTGCTGCCGTGGGCCACCGTGCTGCGCAACGCCGCCTTCGGCCTGGAGCTGCGGGGGATGCCGCGGGCCAGGCGGGAGGCGGCGGCCCAGGCCCAGATCGCCAAGGTCGGTCTCGCCGGTTTCGAGCACCGCTATCCGCACGAGTTGTCGGGCGGCATGCGCCAGCGCGTCGGCTTGGCGCGCGCGCTGGCCGTGGATGCCGAGATCATCCTGATGGACGAGCCGTTCTCGGCGGTGGACGAGCAGACCCGGCGCAAGTTCCAGGAGGACCTCTTGGAGCTGATCGCCCAGGAGCGCCGCACCTTCATCTTTGTCACCCACAGCATCGAGGAGGCGGTCTATGTCGCCGACCGCATCGCCCTGCTGACGGCGCGGCCGGGCCGCATCTCGCAGGTCATCGACGTGGCGGTGCCGCGCGGCACCGATCGCGACGCCATCCGCCGCCACCCGGTGTATCTCGACACAGTCGAGAGCATCTGGAGCGGGCTCAAGCAGTACGTGGAGTGAGGGCGGGCCCATGCAGCTCTTCGGCAGACGGATCCCGGCGGCGGCGTCCCTGTTGGTGTGGGCGGTGGCCTGGGAGATCGTCGGGCGGGCCGGACTGACGGCCCTGTTCCCGCCGCTGTCGAGCGTCGCCGCCAAGCTCGGCGAGATCGTCGCCCTGCCGTCGTTCTGGGACGCGCTCGCCCTGACGGCGCGGGCGTACCTGATCGGCACCGCCATCGCCATAGCTGCCGGGGTGCCGATCGGCCTCGTCATGGGTCGGTCGAAGATCGCCGACGGGCTCCTGTTGCCGTGGGTCAGCACCTTTACCAGCGCCCCGCTGACGGCGATCGTGCCCGTCATCATGGCCCTGTTCGGCTTCGGCGAGACCACCATCGTGCTGACAGTGGTGCTGTTCGCGATCTGGATCGTCATCCTCGATGCGCGGGTCGGGGCGCGGTCGATCTCGCCGTCGCTGGCGGAGATGGCGGCGGCCTTCGGCGCTAGCCGCTGGCAGGCCTTCGCCAAGGTCTACCTGTGGGCGGCGCTGCCCGAGATCCTGACCGGCATCCGACTCGGCCTAATCCGTGCGGTCAAGGGCGTCATCATCGGCCAGCTGCTGGTCTCGGTGGTGGGCTTCGGCCACCTGTTCGAGATCTACTCCTCGAACTTCCTGATGGAGCACATGTGGGCGCTGCTGCTGGTGCTGTTCGCCCTCGCCTTCCTGATCGACGCCGCCCTTGGGTACCTGGAGCGCAAGGTGGAGTACTTCGCCTCGTCCCGCTAGGGATCAGACCCGCAGGGTCTGACCCCGTGCACGCCATCTCAATATGCGCAGCGTTGCGAGCGCTTCAGGCTGACCGTGCGTTGCGTCTGCGCCACACACATACGAACAGATCGCGAGCACCTTCGTCCGGAGCTGGCACGAACCAGGAGTCTTCTGCGCTGCAGCGATTTCCGGCAGGAATCAGAGGGGCTTGCTCCGGCGCCGGCGCGTCCCCTGCACGCCCGCCCTTGACCCAGAGTTGCCGTGTGCGCCACCCGAGCCGGCGGGGACACTTGGTTTGGCCTTCCGGCCCCCATTTTTCCCTTGTATTCATGTGCCGGTTCGGTGGTGTATGCGACCGCCGGCTCGAAGGCGTCGCCGCCGCGCGTGGTTCGCGGGTGAAGACTGGCTGCAACCCTTGCTGCTGATTGAGTTCTCGCTCGGTGCATCGGAAGCGACATTGGTACGACCCAAAGGCGATCGCGCGCTCGATCGCGATCCGGCCCCGGCTCTATTTCGCGGCGCTCGCGGGTATGGCCGCGCTGGTTCTGCTGCCAGCTGGTTGGCCGGCATATTTCCGCGAAGCGCTCGCCTGGGACGTGAGCGCGGGCATCTACCTGATCCTGGCGTTCCGCGTGATGCTCACGTGCAAGGGTGAAGCGCTCCGTGTCCGCGCCGCACGCCAGGACGATAGCCGGGTGGTGATCCTGGTCATCATCCTGCTGGCCATAACCGCAAGCTTTGTTGCCATCGCCGGACTGCTGGCGGCGGCCAAAGGCGCGCCGCACAAGGCCCTCAACCTGGGGCTCGCCGCGGCCACCATTGTCCTTTCCTGGACGGTCACCCAGGTGGTCTTCACGCTGCACTACGCCCACGAGTACTATCGCCCCACCGGCGGTCCCCAGGCCCACGCCGAGGGGCTCGATTTCCGGGGAGACCGAAACCCGGACTATTGGGACTTCTTCTATTTCGCGACCTCCTTCGGGGCGGCCTCGCAGACCTCCGACGTCTCGATCCTCACCAAGCCCTTGCGCCGGCTTGCAACCCTGCACGCGATCATCTCGTTCTTCTTCAATACGGCCGTGCTGGCGCTGACCATCAATCTCGCGGCCTCGCTGATCTGAAAGGACTATTGAAAGGACAGGGTGGTGGAGTGGGGCTCGTCCGGCCACATCGCACACCTGATCGCCACCTACGGGCTCCTGGCGATCGGTGTCATCATTGTCTTGGAGAGCATGGGGCTTCCCCTGCCCGGCGAGAGCGTGCTCGTGTTGGCCGCGCTCTATGCGGCACACCACGGCCAAAGCATCACGGCGGTGGTGGCCTCCGCCGCGGTGGGCGCCATGCTCGGTGACAATGTCGGCTACTGGATCGGCCGTGAGTTCGGATACCCGCTGCTGCGGCGCTGCGGCAGCCGCATCGGCCTGTCGCCCGCAAAGATCAAGCTCGGCCAATATCTGTTCCTGCGTCACGGGAGCAAGATGGTGTTCTTTGGCCGCTTCGTCGCCGTCCTGCGCGTGCTCGCCGCCGTCCTGGCCGGGATCAACCGGATGGATTGGCGCCGATTCCTGCTCGCCAATACGGCCGGTGCGGTCCTCTGGGCGTCGGTCGTCGGCTTCGGTGCTTATTTCATCGGCAGAGCCGTGATGCACGTGACGCGGCCGGTGGGTATCGCGCTTGCAGCGGTTGCCCTGGCGGCCATCGTCGGAGCGCTGCTTTTCGTGCGCGCCCACGAGGCGGAGCTGGAGGCGGAGGCGGAGCACGCACTGCCCGGTCCGTTGCAGCCGTAGGTTCCGGCGGACATTCGCTGGCTCACCGCGTTGGGGGGGCGCAGCTCGAGCTCAGGGTCCTGGCTTCTAAGGCGCCCCCTGGAACGAAAACGTAAGGACCGCCCGCTTGGCGGCCGGGTGGGGCCAGTCGGTAGGTTCTTGATGTGAATGTGATCAGGTACCCGCTTCACACTTTTTCATGAAGCCCGCCTTCGCGGCACCCGCAAGCTTCTTGCCATCTTTTCCTACTGCGCTCACCTCGCAGCACTTCTTCATGGAGCTGGCTTTAGCTGCCCCCGTGAGGGCCTTTCCATCTTTGCTGACCGCTTTAGCGGCGCACGCTACACCTTCCTGAGCGATGACCGCGCCAGCAGCAAACAGGGATATCGATACAGCGAGGCAGAGACGCATCATGGGCGACCTCCCGATGTGGGGCTCCGTTCTGAAGCGCAGCAATGCTGCCACTTTGCGCGCCACAGTGACAAGCTCTCACTGCCCTCACGACTGATGAAGTCGTCGAATGAGGCACGTTGCTGCGCTGCACGAGGCGGGAATTGACCCTCTTCTACCGTTTCATTGGCACTCGGCGCAGAGGATCCGGTCCTGCGGGCGGGGGTGGTGCGAGCCCCTGCCTTACGATTTCCTTCTGCAGCCGATATCGTCGCATTCACTCAGGGCTGTTAAACCGATAGCTCTGCAGAAGGTTTCCTTAGCCATGTCCATCTCCGACACCGCGGCGAAGACCACCCTCTTCATCTCCTACTCGCGCAAGGACAGCGCCGTCGTCGATACACTCGTCAAGACACTGGAGGGGCGGGGCTACGATGTGCGCATCGACCGCTCCGATATCGCGAAGGGTGAAGAGTGGCGGAAACGCATCGTCGATCTGATCATCGATTCCACGCTCGTCGTTTTCGTCATTTCGCCTGCTTCCCTTACTTCGCCGGTCTGCCGTGACGAGGTAGACC
>JBAPMW010001025.1:0-4939 GCA_049278815.1 Hyphomicrobiaceae bacterium | reverse complement strand
ATGTTGGGCGTTTCGCCGACCATCAGGCCACGGTGGTAGATGCTCGGTTGCATCCAGCCGATGTCGTCTCCCATGATGAACAGGATGTTCGGCCGCTGCCCCGGTCGGGCGGCCTGTTTCTGAGCTTGTTGCTGGGCTAGCGCCGTCCTTTTGAGGCCGGTCGCCGACAGAGCCGACGCGGCCGCGAGGGAGCCTCCGCGGAGCAGCAGATCGCGCCGTTTTATTCCTCCGCCGTTGTGCGGCGTGCCGTCTTGCGGTTTGTCGCGCGAGCCTTTGGTCATAGGCGTTCTCCTGTTGCGTCAGCGCATGGGCAACGCGGATGCCGAGGCGTGAGCTCCGGGCTTTCAGAAGACCCCGACAGCCAGCGCTCCTGCTGCCGGGAAAGCGTAGCCTGCGACGAAGGAGCGTTCGCTCCGGGCGAACCCTCGGAACGAGGGCAAGGACTCCCGACCAGAAGGGCGGACGACGATGGATGCTGCGCCCCGGCCTGCCCGCTTCTTACTCGACCTCGAAAAGGCCCTTCAGGCCATCGGCCGGGATGGAGACAACGTTTGGGGTCTGCCAGGCGGTAGAGACCCGCACCGCGCCGGTGGGCAGGCGTATGGTCTGCGTCATCAACGTGCTGACGACCGCGACGACGCGACCCTCGCAATCGAGCACCGGCGCGCCCGAGGCGCCGTGATCGAGCACCAGCCTGTCGTTGCCATCGTACAGCTCGAGCAGGGCCGCGCCGGCAAAGCGATCTCCCGTCCCGTACTGTGCAAAGCGTCCGCCGGCGAACCGCAGCCCACCGTTGGGGTAGGCGAGACTGAAAACGTGCTCCTCGGGAAGCAGGGGCTCCGCCCTGACCGGAAGCGGCGCAGCGCCTGGAAACTCGGCCGTCAGCTCGATCACGGCCATCTTCTCGGACTGGGAGCCTACCACGCGCACGATGCGGGCCGGGACAGACCCTTTGCTTTCTCTCTCGCGCAGCTCGAGCTGCTTCCAATCCTGCTTTGAGAGACGCATGGCCTCGGCGACATGCGCAGCCGTCACGACGAGGCGCGGGGAAAGGAACCAGCCGGTGCCGCGGACGCCGAGCACTGCGGGGGCCGTCTTTCGCTCCTCCTCGCTGAATTCCCTGGCGATGCCGACCGTGGAGCGAACGAGCGTCGCTGGATCGACGCAGGCGGCCTGTCCGCCCGATGACACCCCAACCAGAGTGATGAGAGAAAGCAAGCAGCGTCGCATGGCGCCCCCCGATTGCGCTTCCAACACCTCTTGGCGGTCCAAAGGCCCCGCCGGAGAGAAACACTATCGCGACCGGGGAGGTGAAACCGTGATCGATGTGCAGCAGGGGAGGTGGCCGCGAAGGTAAGTACCCAGGAAAGCACACTATTCAGGACAATCAGCCAGCGCCTTGTTCCGGGTCTGTGACGAGGCTGAAGTCTTCGGCGCTGCAGCGATTCCGTCGGCTATCAGGGGTGTTGGCACGAAGTCGCCATGACAGCTCGGCTCACGCACTTGGCGCGAGGCAAAAGACGTATCCGCTGCTTCTGACTGTCTCGCGCACCTCCTGCTTCGACAGAGGCCCGCGATACACTTATCGATTGACTTACGTACGTGTTCTACGTAGTTAAATGCAGCATGAAACCACGCGGTAGCCGTCAACCATTCGTTCATGCGGGCAGCGGAGCAAGCCGGCATGACCGAGGAAGAAATCGAGCATCTCGTCAACTTCCTGTCGGAGAACCCGACAGCCGGTAATCCGATGCCAGGCACGGGTGGTTGCCGCAAGGTGCGAGTCGCTGGGCGAGGTAAAGGAAAGCCCGGTGGCTATCGGACATCACTTCTACTCGGGCGAGCAGCTACCGATGTTCCTCTTAACCCGTGTTTTCGAAAGGAGAACGGAGCCGCCCGGACGTGGGGCTGCTTGCGGGAATGACTTGGGCGCGGTGTGTGCGCGGCGTATCCAATCCAGCAACGTCATCCCGGCGCTGCTTGGGCCTGCAAGGCCCAAGCGGGCACAGGCCGGGACCCATGCACCTCGAAACAGCTGCCGCCTCTCGGTGTCGTCCCACCCGGCAGCCGCGCAACCGTCGCGCTTATTGTCCGACCCGAGAGCAAGCGGCCGAGTGCATGGGTCCCGGCCTGGTCCCGATCGCTCGCTTCGCTCCCAATCGGCGCCCGGATGACGTAAGAGGAGAGCGACCCACTTGGCCGCCAAGCTGTTGGCGTATGTGGACTGTTCCGCCTCACATCAACCGGAAATGCCCTAGCAAGAAAGGGCGCGTAACATGGCGAAGAAGGCATTCGACAAGATCGCCGAGGGGCTCAAGGAGACCCTTGCGATTGCACGTGGCGAGGCGAAGCCGGCCCGCCTGTATACACAGGCCGACATCGATGTGAAGGCGATCCGCACTGGGCTGGCCCTTACGCAGGCTGATTTCGCGGCGCTGTTCGGCTTCACGGTGAACCAGGTCAAGGATTGGGAGCAGGGCCGCGCACGGCCTTTGGGCGGTAACCGCGCGTATCTCATGATCATCCAGAAGGATGCCAAGAGCGTGCTCGATCTTCTTCGCTCCGTCGTGACGAAACGGCGGGCAGCGTAGAGACGCCGGGACGCCAGGGCGCGTCGCCCAGACCGCCGTCACGACTATGCCCGGCGCGTCCAGCGGTGCCGGCCGTTGGCCGTGTACACGGGACAGGCCATCGTTGCATGTGGCTTTTGCATACCTGCTGCACATAAACGGTTCCGGCTGCCCGATCCCTTAGCCGTGCCGGCCCCACACCCCGGAGGACCCCATGACCCAATCTGCCCCCGAGTCAGCCCCCACCCCGCAACGCACCACTGTCGCCGTCATCGGCCTCGGCAGCATCGGCGGCGTGGTGGCGGGGTGCCTGGCCGATGCGGGGCGGCACGACATCGTTGCCTGTGTGCGCCGGCCGCTCACCCGCCTCACAGTGGAGCGGCCTGAGGGCACGGTGGAGGTGGCGATCCGCGCCCTCACCGACCCACAGCAGGCGGCGCCGGTCGATTGGGTGCTGCTCGCGACCAAGGCGCATGACACCGCCTCTGTGGCGCCATGGCTGGCCCGGCTATGCCGGCGCGCGACGAAGGTCGCCGTGCTGCAGAACGGCATCGGCCACGCCCAGCGCGTGGCCCCCTACATCGGTGGCGCCACCGCCGTGCCGGTGATGGTCTACTTCAACGGCGAGCGCCTGGCCGACGACGCCATGCGCCTGCGCCACGTCGGCTATGCCGACCTGGAGGTGGCCGACGACGCCGGCGGCCGGGCATTCGCGCACCTGCTCGAAGGCACGCCCCTCAGCGTCAAGCTCACCGCCGACTTCAAGACCCAGGCCTGGCGGAAGCTGCTCATCAACGCCGTCGCCAACCCCATGACCACGCTCACCCTGCGCCGGCAGGAGGTGCTGCGCCGCGCCGACATCCACGCCCTGTGCCTGGCCGTGTTGGACGAGGCCGTGGCGGTGGCACGCGCCGACGGCGCCAAGGTGGCCGATGACGAGCCGGCACGCGTCATGGCCACGCTCCTGACCTTCCCCCCCGAGGTCGGCACGTCCATGTACTTCGACCGTCTCGCGGGCCGACCCCTGGAGGCCGACGCCCTCACCGGCGCCATCGTCGCCGCGGGGCAGCGCCTCGGCATCGCGACACCGCTCAACGGCGCGCTGCTGACGCTGCTGCGCGCGGTGAGCGATGCGGCGGAGACGCAGGGCAATCTGTAGGGCGGGTTGCGGCGCAAGCCCGTAACATCTGGAAATGGCGGGTTACGCGCTTCGCGCTAGCCGATCCGCCCTACGAACGATCCCCGCAACCGCGTGCCGCACTGGAGGCGCGCTCGCCGGCAGGGTAGTCTTCGTCCCATCCAGGCTCACGCTGCAGGACGGGACCCATGCGCACCTATCGCATCGCCGCCATTCCAGGCGACGGCATCGGCACCGAGGTGATCGCCGCCGGCCTGGAGGCCCTGGCGGCGTGCGCCAGGCGCGACGGCGGCTTTGCCTTGACGTTCGACCGTTTCGACTGGGGCACCGAGCGCTACAAGCGCACCGGCGCCTTCATGCCGGCCGACGGGCTGGACCGGATCCGCGGCCACGACGCCATCCTGTTCGGCTCGGCCGGCGCGCCCGACGTGCCGGACCACATCACCCTGTGGGGCCTGAGACTCGCCATCTGCCAGCCGCTCGACCAGTACGCCAACGTGCGGCCCACCCGCATCCTGCCGGGCATCGTGAGCCCGCTCAGGGCCGTCACCGGGCCGGAGCTCGACTGGGTGATCGTGCGCGAGAACTCGGAGGGCGAGTATGCCGGCGTCGGCGGGCGCGTGCACCGCGGCCTGCCCGAGGAGGTCGCCACCGACGTGGCCATGTTCACCCGCGCCGGGGTGGCCCGCATCATGCGCTTCGCCTTCGCGCTCGCCCGCTCGCGCCCGCGCAAGCTCCTCACCGTGGTCACCAAGTCCAACGCCCAGCGGCACGGCATGGTGCTGTGGGACGAGATCGCGGCCGAGGTCGCGCGCGAGTTCCCCGACGTGACCTCGGACAAGATGCTGGTCGACGCCATGACCATGCGCATGACGCTGCGGCCACAGACGCTCGACACCATCGTCGCCACCAACCTGCACGCCGACATCCTCTCCGACCTGGCGGCGGCGCTGGCCGGCTCGCTCGGGCTGGCGCCGACGGCCAACCTGAACCCGGAGCGCAAGTTCCCCTCCATGTTCGAGCCGATCCACGGCTCCGCCTTCGACATCATGGGACGCGGCATCGCCAACCCGGTCGGCACCTTCTGGTCGAGCGTCATGCTGCTGGAGCACCTGGGCGAAGGGGCCGCCGCCGCCCGCCTGATGCGCGCCATCGAGCGCGTCACCGCCGACCCGTCGCTGCACACGCCCGACCTCGGCGGCAAGGCCACCACGGCTGAGGTGACGCGGGC
>JBAPMW010001024.1:0-3566 GCA_049278815.1 Hyphomicrobiaceae bacterium | reverse complement strand
ATGGCCAGCAGCTCTTGAACGCCCTGGCCCAGCCGGGCGACCCCTTACCACGCCTCAGTCCGCTCGGGATCGAGGCCCAACAACGCGCATTCGCAACGGGCAACATTGTCATCTCCGATGTTTTGAGAGGTAACGTCGCGCAGGACTGGGTCATCAGCATCGCAGTCCCAATCTTCAGGGACGGTCAGCCGTTTCGCGTGTTGATGGTTGGCATTAGACACCAGGAATTCCGCCACCTCCTGAGTGCGCGCGATATCCCCAAGAACTGGCTTGCCGGCCTCATCGACGGCCAGGGCCGATTCATAGCTCGCGTGCCGCATGGAGAAACCCAGGTGGGCCAGCTTGCCTCTCAAGGGTGGCGAGCGACCAAAGATCGAGATGGTCTGTTCGAGTTCCCTTCCCTGGAGGGCGATCCGCTCATTCAAGCCAATGCCCATCCCTCCATCGGCAACTGGACGGTCGGCGTCGCGGTCAAGAAGGCGGAGCTGCGAGCGGAGGCGTGGAAAACGGTGCGCTGGGCGGTAACCCTGGGTGCCGGCCTGTCGGCTGCGAGCCTCCTCTTCGCGGGCATGCTGGCCCGGCAAATCACCCGACCGATCAATCAGCTGCGGCAGGCGTTTGCCGACATCTCCGCAGAGCCCAGCAAGCCGATTGCGGTGGGGCCGCCCGAGATTATGGAGTTGCAGGACACGCTCTACCGTGCGGCAGTTGAGCAGCGGAAAGCAAGCCAGGCTCTCACGGGGGCCCTTTCCAAGCTTGAGAGTGAGATGGACCTCCGTGAGGAGGCACAGGCTGCTCTCGCCCAATCTCAGCGCATGGAGGCCGTCGGCCAGCTCGCAGGCGGCATGGCGCACGACTTCAACAATGTGCTGGCGGCTATCTCCTCCTACCTGGATGGGGTGACGCTGCGCAGCGCTGACGAAAAAATCCGTGAGAAGGTACAAGGAGCGATGGATGCGATTCAGATGGGGGCCAGCCTCACCCGGAGACTGCTCTTCCTGACGAGCCGGCAAGGGGTCGGGCTCGAGCGACTGGACCTCAACGATCGGCTCGCGAGCACAATTGAGCTGCTGAGGCGAACGCTCGGCGACCAGGTGACCGCCTTTTTGAGGTGCTCGCCGGACTCGTGCCAGACCTTCGCCAATCCTGGCGATGTCGACAATGCGATCCTAAACCTCGCGATCAATGCTCGGGATGCTATGCCCAAAGGCGGCGCGCTCACGATCGAGACTGATCACGTCACACTTGATGCCGACGCCGCCGGGCGTATCTCCGATGCCCAGCCCGGTAGCTACGTGATGCTTACCGTCAGCGATACGGGGCATGGCATGAGCCCGGAGGTTCTCAAGCATGCCATGGAGCCGTTTTTCTCGACCAAGGAACCCGGCAAGGGCACGGGGCTCGGCCTCGCCACGGTCCGCGGCACGGTTCGGCAGTCAGGGGGCTTCATCACGATTGACAGTGCCGCAGGTGAGGGTACGTCCGTCCATCTGTATTTCCCCAAGGTCGAACCTGGGCCGATCGTGAGCGATGCAAGACCCTCCAGCCAGGAGGCCCCCTTGGGGGATGGCGAGCTCATCCTGGTAGTAGAGGACAACGATAAGGTTCGGGACGCGACCCTGAGCCGGCTCGAATCTCTCGGCTACGCGGTTCTCGAAGCGAAGACAGGACCCGAGGCGACCACATTGCTTGGATCCGGAGAGCCCATTGCCCTCGTATTCAGCGACATCGTCTTGCCTGGCGGCATGACAGGATACGATGTGGCGGAGTGGGTTCACTCGATGAAGCCCGGCGTCAAGGTGCTGCTGACCTCCGGATACAGCGATATGCCACTCGCGGGCAGCGAGGCCGTGCGAGAGATCGCAGTGCTTGCGAAACCCTACACGCGGGAGCAGCTCGCTTGCGCGCTCCGCGAAACACTCAACAGCTGATTTTTGTCCTCGGCAGATTTAGGCCGTCCTCTGCAAGGGCGCCGCTTGTAAACGATGCGGCGTCGATCTATGTTTTATTCTAGCACTCTTTCATCGTGCAGGGTGAGGCGTCAGATAGTCCGCTATTCAGGGCGGACCTGCCTTGCCACGGTGGTTGCCACCGCCGGAGAGCGGTCCCAAATTGAGCACATGGCCTAGTCGGCGGGGACCAAGTCACGATGCGCTCAATCCGAATCATTGGCGGATGTGACCGAAGCTCCCGACAGCAGTAGTCACGCGGGCCATGGCAGGATAGACGCGTCCGTTCAGGGGCGCCCGAAGCCGAGCATCGCCAGATCGGCTAGCAGGAAGGCCGCGCAGCTCACGAGCCCAGCCCAGGGTACCCATCGCGGCGCGACGTAGCCGTCGCGCGGCGGCGCGTCCTCACCTGCCTTGATGCGGATGAGCGCCAAGTTAACAAGGGCGAACAAGATCAGCGTGAAGCGCGAAGTGAGGTCGGCCAAGTGCACGAGCGGCAGCAGCAGCGCCAGCGTGAGAACGATGGCGCCGACGAGCGCTGTGGCGAGCAGCGGCGTGTGAGTAACGCGGCTCACTTGGCCCAGCGGCGCCGGCAGGATGCCCTGGCGCGCGAGGCCATAGAGCACACGCGCAGCGAGGATAATCTGCACGATGATACCATTGAGGGTAGCGATGACGGCGATCAGGCTCATGACGCGCGGCGAGGCGCCTGTGAGCCGCTCGAACACCAGCGCCAGCGGCGCCTTGGCCGCCGCCAGCTCGGCAGGTGATACGGCGACGAGCGCGACCCAGACCACGAGGACGTAGAGCAGCGTCGTCAGCGCCAGGTGAGAAAGATGGCGCGGGGCAGCGTCTGCTGCGGCGCGTGCAGCTCCTCCGCCACGTTGACGACGGCCTCGAAGCCGATGAAGGCGAACACGGCGAGGTGGGCCGCGCCGATGAGGCCGACAAGGGCGGCTGGGTTGGCCGGCGGCAGCATCTCCGGCAAGCGGCTGACGAGGTCCGGCTCCTTGACGGCACCGGCGGCGATCAGGAGAATGAGCCCGCCCACTTCGATCAGGGTCATGACGGCCGCAAACGTGACCGATTCCTTGATGCCCCACGCGGCAATGGCGCCCATGCCCAGAACCACCACGCCAACAAGGATGGCCTCGGGCAGACTGACGAACACGCCGAGGTAACCGGCGCTGCCGACGCTGATGGCCGCGGCCGCCACCACGGCAATGCCGATCACCAGCAGGCCCACCGCCAGCGCCAGGCGGTCCGAACCGAACGCCGCGCGGATGTAGGTGGCCTCGCCGGCTGCGACCGGCATACGGCCACCAAGCTCGGCAAAGGACGCGGCGGTGAGACCCATCAGGATCGCCGCCGCCACGAAGGCAAGCGGCGCCTGCATGCCGGCACGTGCCGCCGCCGCGCCGATCAGCACGTAGATGCCAGCGCCGATCGTGACGCCCATGCCATAAAGGAGAGCATGAGACAGCGTCAGCGTGCGCTTGAGGCTGACCTCGGCGGCACCCGACCTAGCCTCCACTATGATCGCCGCCGCACGGTTCTTGCCGTCCATTGCCGGTATCCCCCTTTATCCCTCGCCGCAGGACTTACGGCGCACCATCG
>JBAPMW010001023.1:0-8806 GCA_049278815.1 Hyphomicrobiaceae bacterium | reverse complement strand
CCTTGTGGAGAGGGTTTCCCTTGTGGCTGCCCCTCACCCTAACGCTCTCCCCGCGAAGTGCGGGGAGACGGGATCCGGGCGGCGCGTCGCGCCGCTCAGGCCCATTGCCCCAGGCCCTCCCTCACCGTTCTGCCTGCCAGGCGGAGCTCGTGCATGAGCGGGTGCCGGGTGAGCCACACGCCGGCGAGCCACCCGGCCGCGGCCAGCGCGCCCGCCAGCAAGGCGGCCAGCACCGGCATGTCGAAGCGAAACCCCAGCGCCGCCACGACGCACAGCGGCCCGGCGGCGCTGCACAGGGTGACGACGGCGCTTCTGCCGCAGGCGCCTGCAAGCGCGCGCCACGGGACGGGTACGTGGCGCCGGACGAAGCACAGCGATACATAGGCTTGAAACGGCACGATAACGAAGAAGCTCAGAGCCGCGGCCATCAGACCGAACGTGGAGGCGCCGGCGATGACAAGCGCCGACAGGGGCCACGCGATCAGCGCCCGCCGCAGAAGGTCCCGCATCGCCCCGAGCGACACCAGCACGGGATAGGTGAGCTCGCCAGTGAAGGAGAGCAGCGAGGCGAGCGCCACGACCTGCACGAGCGGAACGACGCTCAGCCACTGGCCGCCGAGCACCACAAGCACGACCGGATGCGCCAGGATGGCGAGCACGACGAGCGCCGGCCACTGCACCGCCGTGATGAAGGAGATGGCGCGCACGTACGATGCGCCGAGATTGCCGCCCGCGCGCACCTCGGCGGCAAGAGCCGGGAGAATGACGGGCACCGCACCGCCGAGCACGATCCTGTCGGGCAGCTGGCAGACCAGCAGGGTCCGGTTGTAGAGGCCGGCGGCGTCGAACGACAGCACGCGGCCGAGCACCATGGTCGGTATCGCCTCGTAGAGCCGGTACAGGAACACGTTCGGCCCGTTGTAGGCGCCGAACTCCAGTATGCCGCGCCAGTGCCGCAGCACCGGCTTGAACACCCACAGGTCGGGGCGCAGGTAGACGGCGAGCGCGCTGGTGAGGCCGGCGCCCGCGGCCCATCCCCAGGCGAAGCTCATGTAGCTGAAGCCGAGTGCGGCCAGCGTTATGGTCACGCCGGAGAACACGGCAACGCCGACGGTGTTGACGACGGCAAGGTGGGTGAACGCCATGTCGCGGCGCATGAGGGCCGCGAGCGGGGCGCCGATCGCCTCCAGGAGCACGGCCAGCGCCGCCACTCGCAGGTAGGAGACGAGCCTGGGCTCGCCGTAGAGCGCCGCAATCGCCGGCGCGCCCAAAGCGAGGACGGCGGCAAGCGCCGCGCTCATGGCGAGCATGACGGTGAAGGCGCCCCGTACCTCCTCCTGCGCCAAATTTCTGCGCTGAATGAGGAACGCGCCGCTGGTGAACTCGCGGGCGGCAAGGATCGCGGTGGCCGCCGCCAGGCCGATCGCCCAGATGCCGATCTCTGCCGGCGTCAGAAAGCGCGACACCACCAGCGTGGTGGCGAAGGTGACGGCCATGTTGAAATAGCGCTCGGAGGTCGAGACCACCAGCGCCCGTCTTACGATGGTCGCGAACGGTATGCCGGGACCGATCACCGCAATACGCGCTCCAACAGGATTTTCTCCTGGTCGGCGAGTCGCCTTCTGAAGTCGGCGTTGGCCGCGCGCATGCTCTCCTCGTAGTCGGCGCGGCTCGACACGAGCCTGGTGAACTGCTCGATGAGCAGGTCGACGTCGAAGCGCTCGACGTGCTGGCTGAGCTCGCCCAGCCCCATGTCGGCCATCAGCACATCGTTCTTCTTCGCGTAGCCGATGGAGATCGCCGGCTTGCCGAGCTTCAGCGCGCAGACGATGTTGTGATAGCGCGTGGCGACGACCACCTGCGTCTCGGCGATCTGTTGCATGAGCTCGCGCAGCGACTGCGCCGGCTCGGCCACCACTCGCTCCCGCGGGTAGTCGGGGCGCTCTGCTGCAATGGCCTTCAGCAGGTCGTCGACGGCCTTCTGGTCGCTGTCCTCGCCCATGAGGATGCGCACGCGGTGCCCGCCGTCGAGAAGCCAGAGGGTGAAGCGCGTGATCTTGCGCAGGTAGCCGTCGTAGATGGCAGCGCCACCCACCGGGTCGCCGCGCCATCCGAAGTAGGTCATCACTCCGAGACCGACGGTCAGCGACAGCGACTCGCCGGCGGCAGCCGAGGTGCAGGCGGGCAGCGGCAGCCTGAAGGCAATGTCCCGGCAGACCGGGTCGTTGCGGGTGTCGAAGCCGATGCTCTCCATGAAGTCCTTGGATATCGGGTCGCGATACGACCGGTAGTGGGCCAGGCGTGCCGCCGTCTTCATGAGCAGGCGGCTGACGGGATGATCGATCGGACCCGCCCCCACGCAGACGAACGCCACCTTGGCGCCGCGCAGGCGCGCGGCGAGGCACCAGCCGAGCAGGGTGGCCGGAATGCCCCAGAAGTCCTCGCCGTAGTCGTCCAGAATGCCGGTCCCCGGCACGATCAGGGCATCGAGACCACGCACGGCCCTGAAGGCGCGGAGCCATTGCAGCAGCTTGCGCGCGGGCGGGAGCCTCTCCAGGACGCGCAGGATCGGATCGGTCGCGGGCTCGCCGCCGATGCGGATGGTGGGGATGTGGAACTCCCGCTGCACCTTGGCGGCGCCGGAGCAGACGCACACGAGCTTCGCATCCGGCAAGGCCGAGCGGAGGAAGGCGAGCATCGCCTCCAGCGAGCCGTCGTTGCCGATGTTGCCGGAACCGAAGAGGCCGAACAGACCGATGCGCTTGGCTGACATATGCATCCCCGCCTTCCGATAACTCTCCGTCTCAGGTCCTCGGCTGCAGGGGCGCCTCGGCCGCACCTGCAGGCGGCCCTAGCGTTCGCCTTCCAGCAGCAGGACCCAGTCCTCAAGGCCGGCGCCGTTGACGCCGCCCGGTCGAAACGCATGCGTGCCCGACGCCGCGAGCGGTGCGGCGGCGGCGTCCGAGAAGCTGCCGCTGGATGGGTCGTACCAGCGCGCCCGCACCCTGGGGCCGCGCAGCCGATGCAATGCAACGTTCACGTCTCGGATGCCCGGCAGGTAGGCGACGGCCAGCGTCCCGTCATCGGTGGCGGCTGCCGCCGCAGGGTCCTGCTCGCCGCCCGCGCCGTTGGCGAGGAGGGTGCCCTTGTCGTCGGGCACAAGTCGCCACCAGGTGATGGACGACATGAGCGTGCGCAGGCGGGTCATGCTTTGCGCACCGCGGCTCGCCAATGCGGCCTGCCAGGAGGTCGGCGCCTGGTGCAGGCCGGGGCCGTCGAGGTGCCACACCGGGTTGTTGCCGTAGACATGGCCGCAGGCCCCGGACAGGAGCGCCTGCCAGGCCTGGGTGCGGACGCGCAGCTCTCCCGCCCCATGCTCGTTCTCGTAGGCGCTCTCGATCAGGAGGAACGGCATCCGCTCGGGCCGCGCGTATTGCTTGAGGGCCGCCGCGTGGACCGGGCCGTACGTGTATACGTTGTCGAGTTGCAGCCATGCCTCGCCCTGCCAGTACGCCATGGCGGCCGTCTCGGGGCCGCAGTGGGCGGTATGCAGGGCGCGCGGGTCGAGCTCGCGAATGCCCTCGGCGACGGCGCGCACCAGGTCCTTGCGTGGCGGGTCGAAGTCGCCGCCGTGCACCCATAGGATATTGGTGAAGCCGCCGTAGCGCCGACCCAGGTACTCGCCGTAGGCGCGCAGCTTGGCCGGACCGTTGGCGACCATCTCGCGGTACCAGCCCTCGGCGCCGCCCTGGGAGCCGAGGTAGGCCGGCGCCAGCAGGACCAGGATGCCGCGCTCGGCCGCTTGGCGCACGACCCAGTCGGCGTGGGCGAAGTACTCCTCGCCCGGAGTCGCAAAGTCGCCGGACGTCAGGAAGGGCCGGTGGCCATAGGCGTTGGCGGGCGGACGGCTGGAGAAGCGGTGCTCGATGAGGTTGACCAGGATGGCGTTGAACCCGCGCGCCTCGCGGTCCCGCAGATACGTTGCGGCATCCTCGCGCGTCAGCTGCGCGATCAGCGACCAGGCGGTGTCGCCGTGGAGGAGAAACGGCTGCCCCGCCGCGTCCTCGAGGTGGCGCCGGCCTGCGGCGATGCGCAGCGGGAAGGTGGCCTTGGGCCATGGAGGAGCGGGCGGCTGCGCATGCGCCATGCCACCCATTTGGCCACCCATCTGGCCGCCCAACAGGCCGCCCATCATGCCGCCGTGGCCGAGCACGGCCGCCGCGGCGACCGAGAGGGTCTCCGCCAGGACCCGCCTCCTGGTTCGCGGCACGCGGCTGCGATCTGACATGCTCGGCCTATCCAGGGACTAGAGCGGCGGCGCGGCCTCGGGTCGATTCTCGGGTCGGTTGAAGCGGCGGTAGACGATCTGCGACGGGCGGCCGACGAGGTGGCGCTCGGGGCCGTCCTCCAGGGCACGCACGTAGACAGCGAGCGCGCCGTCGATGGCCTCGACGGTGGCGTCGATGTCGGCATCCGTGTGCGCGTAGCTCACCACCAGCGACGGCATGAGGACGCCGCGCCTGACGGTCTCCTGCAGGAGGAGGGAGCGGAACGCCTGGGACGGCGTGCCGTCGCGGTCGAGCGTGGCGTAGACGAGGCAGCAGGGGCGGCCGGAGAGCTTGACGTGGCGCGCCAGGCCGTGCCGCGCGATCGCGGCCTCGGCGCCGGTCCTGAGGCGGGTGCCTTGCCGGTAGAGGTGCGCGATCACCGGCTCGTCGCGGTAGACCTGGATGGTCGCCATGGCGGCAGCCAGCGCGTGCGTCTCGGCGCCGTGCGTGGTGGAGAGGAGGAACACGCGTGGGCGGTCGGTGTGGTGGAGGCCGCCGAGGCGCATGACCTCCCGCTTGCCGGCCAGCGCCGACACGGAGAAGCCGTTGCCGAGCGCCTTGCCCCAGGTGGAGAGGTCCGGCGTAACGTCGTAGACCCGCTGCGCGCCGCCGTTGTCCCAGCGCAGGCCGGTGATCATCTCGTCGAGAATGAGGAGCGCGCCGTTGGCCTGGCAGAGGCGTTGCAGCTCGTGCAGGAAGCCGTTACGCGGCTCGTCGCTGCGCGCGGCCTCCAGGATGCAGGCGGCGATCCGGCGCGGATGGCGCTCGAACAGGGTGCGCACGCTGGCGATGTCGTTGTAGTGGAACGCGAGCGTCAGCTGCTGAACCGCCTCGGGAATGCCGGCGTTCATGGGCGTCGTGCCGATGAACCAGTCGTCCACGGAGAAGAACGGATGGTCGGCGCAGATGGCGACCAGGTCGCGCCCCGTATGGGCGCGCGCCAGCCTCACGGCGGCGGAGGTGGCGTCGGAGCCGTTCTTGCAGAACTTCGCCATCTCGGCGCCGGGCACGAGGGCGAGGAACGCCTCGGCGCAGGCCACCTCGATGGGGCAAGGCCGGGTGAAGTTGCAGCCCTGATCGAGCGCCTCGCGTGCGGCCTTCACCACGGCGGGGTAGGCGTGCCCGAGGCCGACGGCCCGGTTGCCCATGCCGTACTCGATGTATTGGTTGCCGTCGGCGTCCCAGACATGGCAGCCGGCGCCGCGGGCGATGAAGCCGGGTGCCAGAACGGGGAACTGGTCGTCGCCCTTGGCGTAGGTGTGGCATCCGCCCGGAATGAGGGCGTGCGCCTTGCGCTGCAGGCGCCTGGAGGTCTCGAAGCGGTCGATAAGGGTGTCCACGATGTCTTCCGTTGTAGGTTGGGTCAAGCGAAGCGCAGACCCAACGCGATGGAGCCTGTGACCGTGTTGGGTCTTCCCCCGGCTTTCGCCGGGGTCGACCCAACCTACGTCGGCGTTGGTGCCATGGTGTCGGACCCGGAGGGTCTGACACCGAGCAGCGCCTTCCGCAGAAAGAATCCCTCCGCATACCCGCTTGGCGCGCGGCACTCCAGGCCGCGCAGGCGGGCGAGGCTGCGGAAGGTCTCGGGGGCGAACCAGTCCTTGGAGCGCTGGGTGGCGAAATGAGCGAGCAACAGCTCGGTCTTGCGCTCCAGGATGCCGGGGTCGGCGGGCACGTACAGGTTGGGCTGGCCCATGTCGCCGTCCCACTTCGGGATCTCGTACTCCAGGATCAATTGATGACGGAACGTGTTCCACGTCAGCCCGCAGACCTCGCGGTGGTCCTGGTGCGCATCGTCGCGGCGGTGGGTGAGCACCACATCGGGCTGCACCCTGCCCTTCAAGCCTTCCATCCAGGACTTCAGCTCGCCGCCGTCGTAGGGGAAGAAGCCGTCACGGAAGGCGTGCAGCTCGATCTTCACCCGTTCGGCTCCGGCCGTGAACGCCTTGGCGGAAGCCCGCGCCTCGGCGGCGCGGGCGCCGGCGGCGCTCAAGACGCACCAGTGGATGTCGAGCGCGACGCCGGCGGCGATCCAGCCGAGGATGGTGGCGCCGGCGCCGATTTCGATGTCGTCGGAATGGGCGCCGAGGCAGAGGAGCGAGAGGCGTTGGCCGGGCGTGGCGAGCTGCAGCGCTTTCATGACCGGAAGCCCGCGTCGATCGCGCCGTTGCTGCGGCCGTTGCACAGCCGCCACGGCATCTTGCCCTTCTCGATCAGGTCCTCCAGCGTCTGGCGGTCGCGCAGGGTGTCCATCGAACGCCAGAAGCTCTCGTGCTTGTAGGCCAGCAGCTGGTTCTCGGCGATCAGGCGGCGGAAGGGCTCCAGCACCAGCTCCTCGCCCTCGCGCATGTACTCGAAGATGCCCTTGCGGAAGAGGAAGTAGCCGCCGTTGATCCAGATCTCGGAGGTGTCGGAGGTGCGGAACTCGCGCACCCTGCCGGTGCCGTCGATGTCGGCCAGGTGATAGGTGAGCGGCGGACGGATGGCCAGGAAGCACGCGAGCTTGCCGCTCCTCCTGAACGTGTCGATCATGTCGTCGAGGTTGGCGTCGGTGAGACCGTCGCTGTAGTTGGCGAGGAACATGTCCTCGTCCTTGACGTGGTCGCGCACCGCCCACAACCGCTCGCCGATGTTGCGCCACACGCCGGTGTCGACCATGGTCACACGCCAATCGTCGCGCGCCTCGCCCAATAGCTCAACCTTGGAGCCGAAGCCCGACACCACGCAGTCGGCGTAGATGTGCGGGCGCCAAGTGAGGAAGAACTCCTTGATGGCGTTGGCCTTGTAGCCGAGGCACAGTACGAAGTCGCGGTGGCCGTACTGGCTGTAGTACTGCATCACGTGCCACAGGATGGGTTGGTTGCCGATGGGGATCATCGGCTTGGGGACGACCTCGGAGTATTCGCGGATGCGCGTGCCGAGACCGCCGCAGAAGAGGACGACTTTCATGGCCGGAGCTCTCTTGTAAGGTCCTTGGGATCGATGACGGTTGCCTCGGGGATGGGGACGACGAACCTGGCGCCCCACGCGGCCGCGTCGCGCATCTGCGCGACGATCTCGGTCTTGAGGTTCCAGGGCAGGATCAGGATGTAGTCGGGCTTGGCCTGGTAGATGGCCTCCACAGGGTGGATGGGGACGTGCATGCCCGGCGTGAAACGGCCGTGCTTGTAGGGGTTGCGGTCGACCGTGAAGTCGAGGAAATCGGTGCCGACCCCGCAGTAGTTGAGCAACGTGTTGCCCTTGCCGGGGGCGCCATAGCCGCAGATGCGCTTGCCCCGGTCCTTGGCGGCGACGAGGAACGACAGCAGCCGGCGCTTGGTGCGCTTCACCTGCTCTCCGAACGAGGCGTAGGTGGCGGTCGCCTCCAGACCCAGGCGGCGCTCGCGGGCCAGGATGTCGGCCACGTTCAGGGTGACGGGCCACGGCGAGTCGGCATGGGCGAGATAGACGCGCAGCGAGCCGCCATGGGTCGGCAGCTCCTCGACGTCGATCAGCCTGAGGCCGTGGCGTGCGGCCAGCCGCGCGATGGCGATGAGCGAGAAATAGGAGAAGTGCTCGTGATAGATGGTGTCGAACTGGGTGTCGGCGATCAGGCGCTCCAGATGCGGAAACTCTAACGTGATGAGGCCGTCGGGCTTGAGCAGGCGCACCATGCCGGCCACGAAGTCGTTGAGGTCGGGCACCTGGGCCAGCACGTTGTTGCCGACGATGAGGTCGGCGCGCTGCCCCTCGCCCACCAGCTCGTCCGCCAGGTGCGTTCCGAAGAAATCGACCCGGCAGGGAATGCCTTTCTGGATCGCCACCTTGGCGACGTTGGCCGCCGGCTCGATGCCGAGGACGGGGATGCCGAGCGGCACGAAGTGCTGCAGCAGGTAGCCGTCGTTGCTCGCCAGCTCGACGACGAGGCTGTCGCACCCCAGCCGCATGCGCCGCGTGATCGCCGCGCAGTAGTCCTTGGCGTGCGCCACCCACGTGGTCGAGTAGGACGAGAAATAGGCGTACTCGCTGAAGATGTGCCTGGGGCTCACGTACTCCTTGAGCTGGACCAGGAAGCACGCGCCGCACACCAGCGCATGCAGCGGGAAGTAAGGCTCCATGGTGTCGAGCTCGTCGCGGGCGAGGAAGCTCTCGCACAGGGGCGACATGCCGAGGTCGACGAAGGTGTGCTCAAGCGCCGTGCCGCACAGCCGGCACTGGCCGTGGGTTGCGCCGGACGAGGGGTGCTCGCGGTCCGGGGATGCGTGTATGTTCATGGCTGACGGTCCGCATAGATGTTAGCTCTCCACGCTTCTACCGCGCGCCGCTTTCCCAATCGTGAAGCAACGGGCATAGGTTGGGTTAGAAAGCGCCTTCCACTCGATGCGGTTCGGGCTAGAGCGCTTTCCGGTCGATGTGGATCATGCCGGGATCTATCTGCGGAACGGCGCGTCGTGCGCCTCTTTACAGAGCACTCGACGGGGATGGCGAGGGGAAGAGAG
>JBAPMW010001022.1:0-2200 GCA_049278815.1 Hyphomicrobiaceae bacterium | reverse complement strand
GCGGCGGCGCGCAGGCGCCTCGTTGCGTCCAAGTGAGCCGCGCGCCACTGTTCACCATCGAGGCGCTTGCGAGCGCCGACGACCGGTCCGCCTTCGCGTGCGGCGTCTCGGCGCTCGACCGTTATTTCCGGGAACAGGTCACGCAGGATGTCCGGCGCCGCGTCGGCAACTGCTTCGTCGCAGTCGAGGCGGCGACCAGCGCGATCGCCGGCTTCTACACGCTCGCGGCCACCAGCCTCCTGCTCACCTCGATTCCCGATGACCAGGCCAGGCGCCTGCCGCGCTATCCAAGCGTACCGGCGGCGCTCCTCGCCCGTCTGGCGGTGGCCACCTCCTTCCAGGGCAACAAGCTCGGCGGCATCTTGCTGGCGGACGCCATCGATCGCGTTGCCCGCGGCGATCTGGGCGCGTTCGCCCTCGTCGTCGATGCCAAGGACGCCAATGCGCGCCGCTTCTACGAGCACCACGGCTTCGTGGCGATCAAGGACGAACCCATGCGCCTCCTGCTTCCCATCGCCACGGCCCTCAAGGCGGGACTTGGAAAGCCCGCCAGCAAATAGCCTGGTCCATAGCCGCTTCCTTCCGTTGGCATATCCTGACGCCCTACAGCGCCACTGGAGCACCCGCCTTGATCCGCGTCATCGACATCGAGACCACCGGCACCGATCCTGTGCGCGACGACATCATCGAGATCGCGAGTGTCGACATGGTGCGCGGCGGCGGCATCACGAATGCCATGGACACCCTGGTGGGCCCGGCCAGGCCCATTCCGCCCGGCGCGTCGGCCGTGCATCACCTCATCGACGAAGAGGTAAGGAACGCTCCGCCCCTTAGCGACGTGATCGGCCAATTTAAGGGCGCCGACTTCTACGTCGCGCACCATGCCGACTTCGAGCGGAGCTTCTTCGCCGCCAAGGGCATCGAGCTCGGACCGTGGATCTGCACCTACAAATGCGCGCTCCGGGTCTTGCCCGAGCTGGATGGCCACAGCAACCAGGAAACCGCGCTACGCCCTTGGGCGCGCCAGCCCGTTTCCCGGCTTCGAGCGCGCCGCCATCTCGCCGCACCGCGCGGCCTCCGATGACATCATCACGGCCGCCGTCTTCGAGGAGCTCATCAAGCGGACCCGCTGGAGCGAACTCGTGCAGTGGTCATCCGCGCCGGCGCTCCATACCCGGTTTCACTTCGGGAAGTACCGCGGCAAGCGCTACGACGAGATCGCCGCCAGCGACCCCGACTATCTGCACTGGATCATCGAGAAGTCCGAGCTGGAGGAGGGCATCAAGCACAGCGCCCGCTATTGGCTCGGCATGACCCGCGACACCGCGCCGAACGGGTGAACAATAGCTACCCTTGCAGTACCCGCACCGCTTCCGCAGGTTAGCTATAGGTTAGCTTTGGAGGGATGACGAAAAGCCTCAGTGGAAAAATCCCTTGCAGATCATGGCGCTCCCTACGGGAGTCGAACCCGTCTTTTCAGATTGAAAATCTGACGTCCTAACCGATAGACGAAGGGAGCCTGAGCCGAGACGCCGGCAGGCCGTATAGTTGGGTTTGGGGAGGGTGGCAAGCAAGGCGGCAGACAGCTGGCAGACAGCAAGGCGGCAGACTGAGATGTGATCTTGGAGTGATCTTGGCGGTAGCCATTGTGCCTGTTCCTCTTGAGTGATAAGAGGCTGCGGGCCACGCCATTGGTTGTAATGACGCCCAGCGGGAGCCAAGAGACTCCCGGGCATGACAACGGAGCCTGTTGACTGCTCTCCGCGGGTGCACTATTGCCAACGGACTTTCTGCAAGTCACTGGGAACGTTGCAGAATCAAGGCAAGCACCGGTAGCTCAGCTGGATAGAGCACCAGACTACGAATCTGGGGGTCGGGAGTTCGAATCTTCCCCGGTGCGCCATTCTAAATCAATGACTTAGGTTGTTCCGCCGACGCTCTCGATCTACATGCGGCTGGGACTGCTGGCGAGCGGCCGGTTTCTCACCGTGCTCCCGCGGACGATGCTGCGCCAGCGCTCCAATAGTGCGTGGCTGCGGGCGCTGGATATCGACCTCAGCGATAGTGCTGGTCCATGCCTATCCCCATAGGTCCGGGACAAGCGGAGAAGACGATGGCGTCTCAGCAGTTTATGCGGCAGTGCTGAGTTTCCACGACTGGCGCATCATGCCTTTGATCCAGAAGCATTTTTCGCGATGCC
>JBAPMW010001021.1:0-2129 GCA_049278815.1 Hyphomicrobiaceae bacterium | reverse complement strand
GCCGATCCCGCTCGTGACCGTATCAGGGTAGCGGCTGTCCGCTATCTTGCGGATAGTTAAGGATTAACCCAAGTTGGGTGTGGGCGTGGCCGAGATGCACCGGTGCACCTACGGGGCGGTCTTGGCCAGCGACTCGGCGATCTCGGACCCTTCGGTCAGGAAGCGAGTGATGGCAGTCTGGGCCGATGGCGAGCAGGCGTTGTAGGTACGGCGGTAGGCGCGGTAGCCGTTGTTGAAGCTGCGTGTCAGCCTGGCGCGGCGCAGGGCCGAGGAGCCCTCCGAATCCATCATCTCCTTCATGCTGTCGCGCCACTTCTGGCCGTCGTTGCCGCCGCACAGCTCGCGCAGGTAGTGCACAGCCCCCAGGATCTCGGACAGGCGCATCAGCTTGTCGTCGTAGGGCCTCGCGTCGCTTGAGGTGCCCTGGGCCAATGCCGCACTGGACATGACGGAGGCCATGAGGGCGATGGCGAAGGCCCGCAGCGCTACATCGCAGGCGCTCGATCCGTGTGTCACGGGCATGCGCATGGCCTCTGATCGCGATTGCCGGAGGGAAGCTTGGCGCCATTCTAGGCCCGGGTGCGGCGCCGGCCAAGGAGGGCCTATAGCCAACCCTGAGCTACTCCGCACCTGTGTTGAGGAGGGCCCAGCCCCGGCGCACGAAATCCGGTCCACCGTCGGTCATCTGCAGGCGGTCGACGGCATCGATGGGCACGAAGCGCGCGGCCGCGGCGTCGCCGCCGGGCACCGGCTCGCCCGAGATCCAGCGTCCATAGAAGATGGCGAGCAGGAAGTGGGAGGTAAGCCGCCCCGACGCGCCGTGGCGGATCACCTCGTGGACATCCAGCAGGCCCGCCAGCTCCGCCACCACGCCGGTCTCCTCGAGCACCTCGCGCAGGGCCGCGACCCGCACCGGCTCGCCCGGCTCGATGCGGCCGCCGGGCAGGCTCCAGAAGCCCTGCAGCGGCCCGCTCTTGCCGCGCTCGATGAGCAGCACCTCGCCCGCCCGGAAGATGGCGGCGCTGACGGCCCCACGCGGCAAAACCGGATCTGCCCCGCCCGGCGCTGTCATCGGCGTCCGCTCCCACCTTCGCCCTTTCCGAAAGGCGGCCGCGGCGACCGTCTCCGGCACTTTTTGGCGGAGTATCCCGCAAACAGGGCGGCGGGGGGAGCCCTTACTTTCGCCCACAGCTCGGCGAAGGGCGCAGGGCGGACGGCAACGAGAGGGCCGACGGCGTCAAGCTTTGCCGGCCGGGGTCTGGCCGGCGGATTGGCCCGCGATCCTGATGCCGAGCGCGCTCGACAGCTGGCTGAGCGTGGCCTTCTCAGCCTCGCTCACCTTGACGATGAGATGTTCAGCCGCGCCGCCTTCGAGCCGGCATTTATCCGATGCCCGATCCGAGCCGTGCCTTCGATCTTGGATTGCCGAGGCGACAGTTCATGCGGCGCAGCACTTCTTGAATTTCTTGCCGGACCCGCAGGTGCAAGACGCATTGCGGCCGATCTTGGTCGAGCGGATGGGCTGGTTGCGGTGGCCATTGTCGAGCCACTCGGCTGACGGACACGGCCGAACGCTGTGCCGTCAGCTGCTTCTATTCGTGCCCGATCTCGCGCAGGCGCGGCTCAAGACGCACGCGCTCCTGCTCGAGGGCCTTTAGCTTTAGCTGCTCCCGGATTCGGCCGGCTTCGTCCCCTTGTGCCGAGGCAGCGAAAATGCTCTCCATCCTGGAGTGACCGAGCCGTCCTCCATGGTCTGTCTCCTTGGTTGGCAGACAGAGCAGCATGGCAGCTTACGCTCGCTTATGTCCTCGAACGTGAAGTCGGGCCCCTGGCCTCCTGCTCAGCGTTGCCGCGCTGCGGGCGGCCCGATCGCGGCCGGTCGTAGAGGCCGTCGCCCCTCGGATTGCCGCCGACCGACGTAAGCCGCCAATTGCACTACGCGTCGCTGGCGAAGGAGTAGTTCTTGCTGCCAGGCGGCGTGAAGCGGCGTGCGACCTTGACGTGATCGACCCCGAGGTGGGCCAACGCGCCGGAGATGCGCAGCCCGGGATGCGAAAGAAGGGCGCGAACGCCAGATAGACCGGCTGGAAGTTCGGAATACCGGGCGATACTTTCGAGGAGACGGCTTT
>JBAPMW010001020.1:0-2506 GCA_049278815.1 Hyphomicrobiaceae bacterium | reverse complement strand
CCCAGGCCCAGGCCCGCGAGCGCGGCGCCCTGGAGCGGGCCCGCGCGGCCGCCGAGGACACCTGGCTCGCCGCCACCGAGGCCTACGAGGCGGCTCAGGCCGAGACGCGGCAGGATGGGGCGTAGATTCGCTGGGCGATGAAGACGCCCTCGCCGTATGCGCCGCCCGGATCCCCTCTCCCCGCTCTTTGCGGGGAGGGTTAGGGTGAGGGGCAGCCCCAAGGGAAATGCTCTCCGCGAGGAGCCCGCAGGACCGCTCTTCCGCCGCAAGATCATCATTGAGATCAGAGCACAAACCGCTTCATCGAGGCCCCGCGTGGAGAGCCCTGAACCCCTGGCTGCCCCTCACCCCACCCTCTCCCCGTCGCCCTCGGCCCATTGCGGCGCAGTCCTCCCTTGTGGATAGCCGAGGGCGGCGGGGAGAGGGAGCCCGACCGGCTGCACCATCTCATCGGCTCCATCGTCTGCGCCTAGGCCGGTCTTCGTCGTCGCCCCAATCGGGCGAGGGCTCGATCGCGCGCGGCTTGGGCGCCCACGGCCGGTCGCCGCGCACGTCGGCCACCGTCTCGATGCGGACCTTGCCGTCCTGGATCGTCAGGGCATGAGCGCCGCGCGCCCTCACGTCGTCGATATCGATCGCAGGACCGCGAGCCGTGCACCGCTTGGGCCTGGGAAGGGCCAGGACCACGATCGTGGCCAGCGAGCAGTCGTCGCGCAAGGCGGCGCCCGATCTGGCCACCGCCAGCCGCTGGCCCTTGACCTGGGCGATGCAACCCTGCGGATCGCAGCGGAAGGCCGAGGCCTTGGCGGCCTCGGCCGGCAGGCGGGCATCGCCGTCATGCTCCAGCCAGCGCGCCAGCTCGAAGCCGGAGCCGCGGCCGGCCAACGCGGAGAGCTTGCCGTCGGCGCCGCGCACGGCGACGAGCCCGGCGCCGCGGCCGATGAGGACGTCAGGCCGCCGCCCGGTCGGCGCCAGCATCAGACCGAGGGTGATCGGCACGATGCCTAAGAGCCGCCAGCGCGTGCCCCACAGCGTGCCCCATAAGCCCCCCACCACGATCAGCCCGAAGGCGAGGGTCGGGATCGCCGGCACGCGACCCACGGCGCCGGGCAGGACGGAGACGACGTGGGCGCACCACACCATGGCGTCGATGCCGAGCCCCATCAGCCAAAGGGGTGCGGCTTCGAGGCCGAGCGGCATGGCCACCAGGGCGCCAAGCGCCGCCGGCATCACCACGAGGTTGCAGATCGGGATCGCCAGCAGGTTGGCCAGCATGGCGAACGCCTGCGTGTTGTGGAAATGGTAGATGCCGAACGGCGCCACCGCGAGGCTTGCCACCAGCGTCGTGGTGAGGATGCCGCCAAGGAACACGAGCACCCGACCGAGCCAGCCGCGCTGGCCCGCACCGCCAGTGCCCCGCAGGCGCAACTCCTCGTAGATGGCAACCAGCGCCACCACGGCCGCGAACGACATCTGGAAGCCAGCGTCGAGCAGGCTCTCCGGCCACACCACCAGGATGGCGAGGGCCGCCAGCGCCACATTGCGCAGCGCGATGGCGGGGCGGTCAAGCAGCACCGCCAGGAGCATGATGGAGATCATGATGTAGGATCGCACCGTGGCGACCGCCGCGCCCGAGATCGTCAGATAGCCGAGCGCCCCCAGCATGGCCCCGGCCGCGGCCCACTTCTTGATGGGATAGCTGAGCGCGATTACGGGAATCGCAGCCAGCGCCAGGCGGATCGAGAGGAACACCGCGCCGGCCATGATCACCATGTGCAGGCCGGAGATGGACAGGATGTGGAACAGCCCGGAATCCCGGAACACCTGGTTGGTGGCCTCCGGGATGCCGCCGCGCTCGCCGGTAATGAGCGCGTTGGCGATGGCGCCGGACTCGCCGGGCAGTGCGGCGGCGATGCGGTGGCCGATGGCCTGGCGCACGCGCGCTACCGCTGCAGCGAGGCGCAAGGCGAGTGGCGGCGGGCCAGCATCGGCATCGATCTCGGCGGCCCCCTTGGCGGAGCCGACCGCGCCGAGGCCCTGGAACCAGGCGGCGCGGGCGAAGTCGTAGTCGCCGGGCA
This sequence comes from Hyphomicrobiaceae bacterium, assembly GCA_049278815.1. Taxonomy (GTDB): domain Bacteria; phylum Pseudomonadota; class Alphaproteobacteria; order Rhizobiales; family Hyphomicrobiaceae; genus AWTP1-13. The sequence goes on along the minus strand of JBAPMW010001020.1, from coordinate 428 downwards.
GCGAAGGCCCCGGCGGCGGGTTCAGCCTGGCCTTGAGGCGCACGGCGTCGCCGGGCTTCAGGGCCTTGTTCTCCGCCCGCGCCACGACGCGGATGCGCAGTGGCCAGGCATGGGCCGGAGCCTGCGACTTGGGGCCCCCCATGACCGTGACACGGATGGTCAGGCGCTGCCGGCCCTTGGCGGCGCGCGGCTCGATGAGCTCGACATAGCCGTGGACGTCGATGGGCCGCGTCTGGCCGGCCAGGACAGGCGCCAGGACAGGCGCGCGCACCGCCTCGGTGCGCAGCTTGGCGGCGGCGAGCCCCTCGGCCGGGCCGCGCTCGGCGAAGCTGACGAACTGTCGAAACAGGGGACTGCCCATCGACTCGTCGTAGTAGTGGGTGAAATCGAAGTCCATGACCTCGCTGCTCAGGTCCACCGGCCCGAAG
>JBAPMW010001019.1:0-6048 GCA_049278815.1 Hyphomicrobiaceae bacterium | reverse complement strand
GTCCCATCTCTGCCGCGCCCTTGCGAGCCTCGGTGCGGCGTTCTGCGCCGCCGTTGCCAGCGTCTTGCCGAGACCTTCGATTGTCGCCGCGAGCCGGTGCCTCGTCGTCTCGACGAGGCGGGCCTGTCGCGCCGCGCGATACCAGGCGGCGAGCCGGGCCCCAGCCGCAGGCAACCAGACCGAGCGGACCTGCTGCCACCGGCGTTGCAGATGGCCCGCCTGCTCCGCGGCAAGAGCGCCGGTGCGCGCGGCGATCGCGCCCATCGCCTCGCCGCCCGATCTGCACCGGCCCTGCGCCCACGCTGCCAGGAAGCTCAGCACTTCCGCGGCACGACCCATGGCCTTGGCGCTCGACTTGCGAAGCCTCGCCGCCAACGAGGCAGCGCGGGCGCCAAGCTCTGCCGCGTGTCTGCGCAGGTCCATGGGCCCCTCAGTCTGCGGCGCGGGGGAAGAGGCCGCGCGGGCGCAGCACGAGAACGGTGAGGAAGGCAAGGTGCCCGGCCAGAATCTGCCATTCGGGGTTGATCGCCGCTCCCACCGTCTGCGCGAGGCCGATGATGACGCCGCCCGCCAGCGTTCCCCAGAAGCTGCCGAGCCCGCCGATGATGACCGCTTCGAAGGCGTAGAGCAGGCGGGCCGGGCCGATGGTGGGGTCGAAGTTGGCACGCATGCCGAGGAAGAGCGCGGACACCCCGATCACCACCATCGCCACCGCCATGGCCAGCGCAAACACCCGGCGGTTGTCGATGCCCATCAGCTGGGCGATCTCGGGATCGTCCGAGGTGGCGCGGAAGGCCCGGCCCAGCTCGGTGCGATAGAACAGGAGCTTCAATCCGAGGATGACGCCGACGGCCGATGCCAACGTGAGGAGCTGCACTGTGCCCACCGCCACGCCGCCGCCCAAAGGGAGCGACGCCGTCTCGATGGCGCCTGCGCTGAGACGTTGGCTGTCGGCCGAGAACACCTCCAGCAGGCCGTTCTGGATGATGATCGACAGGCCGAAGGTGACCAGCAGCGGCGGCATGATATCCCGGCCAAGCGTGCGGTTGAGCAGGAAGTACTGCAGCACGTAGCCGAACCCGAACAGAAGCGGCATCGCCAGCAGTGTCGCCAGGAACGGATCGAGCCCCAGCGTCTGGCTCACCACCAGCACGACGAACGCCGCCAGCACGATCAGATCGCCGTGAGCGAGATTGACGAGCCGCATGATGCCGAAAATCAGCGACAGCCCGGCCGCGAACAGCGCGTAGAGCCCACCCAGCATCACGCCCTGCAGCACGGTGTTGACGACGCCGCTCATGTGCCGAAGTACGCCGCGTGAATCCGCTCGCGGTCAAGCTCGGCCGGCCGCCCGGCGAGCGACATGCGCCCCTCCTGGAAGCAGTAGACCCGGTCTGCGATCTGCAGCGCCTGCACGATGTCCTGCTCGACCAGGATCACGCTGGCGCCCTGCGCCTTGATCCGCGGCAGCGCCGCATAGATGCGGCGGATGACGACGGGGGCGAGCCCCAGGCTGATCTCGTCGCACAGAAGGACGCGCGGGTTGGACATGAGCGCGCGCCCGATGGCCGCCATCTGCTGCTCGCCGCCCGACAGCGTCTGCGACGGCGCCTCGCGCCGCGCGACCAGCGCGGGAAACAGGTCGTAGATGCGGTCAAGCGACCAATAGCCGGCCTCGTGCCGGCCGTAGGCGCCGATCCGCAGGTTCTCCTCGACGCTGAGCGATGGGAACAAGCGCCGCCCCTCCGGCACCAGGGAGATGCCGAGGCGCACGATCTCGGCCGGCGGCAGGCCGCCGATCGGCCGGCCGTCAAGGATGACGCCGCCGGGCCCTGCCGGCAGGAGCCCGGCGATGGTCTTGAGGAAGGTCGACTTGCCGGCGCCGTTGGCGCCGATGATGGCGAGCGTTTCGCCTGCGTTGAGCTCAAGGTCGATGCCGTAGAGGGCCTGGAAGTCGCCGTAGAAGGCGGTGAGCCGATGGGTCTCAAGCAGGGCCACGGTCACGCCTCACGCGGAGATGCCGGTGTAGATCTCGCGCACCTCGGTCGACGCCATCACGGTGGGCGGGTGGCCTTCTGCGATCTTGCGGCCGAAGTTGAGAACGACCAGGCGGTCGACCACGGCCAGCAGCGCATGCACGATGTGCTCGATCCACACGATGGTGGTGCCGCCGGCGCGGATGCCCTTGATGGTGCCGATCAGCTCCTGACATTCGCCCTCCGTGAGGCCGCCGGCGATCTCATCGAGCAGCAGCACCTGCGGCCCGGTGGCAAGCGCACGCGCCATCTCCAGCCGCTTTCGCTCCAGGAGGGTGAGGGAGCCCGCCGGCGAATTGGCGCACGCCATCAGGTTGGTCTTTTCCAGAATGGCGGCGCAGAAATCGACGCTGTCGCCGGCCTCGCGTCCGCGGCCGTGCACGGCGGCCACGAGCAGGTTCTCGAACACGGTGAGGCTCTCGAACGGCCGCGGGATCTGATGCGAGCGGCCGATGCCGGCGCGGCAGCGCCGATGCGCGCTGGCGCGTGTCACGTCGATGCCGTCAAGCAGCACCTGTCCGCCGTCGGCGCCGATGTTGCCGGCGATCAGGTTGAACAGGGTCGACTTGCCGGCGCCGTTCGGTCCGATGATGCCCACCGCATCCCCCCGCGCGACCGCCAGATCTATTCCGTCGGCCGCCTTGAGCGAGCCGAAGGACTTGGACAGGGCGCGGATCTGGAGCAACGCGGGCACCGATGCGGAGTCGGTCGTCGGGCGTCGGGCATCGGGCGTCGGATGGCTCGATGCTTCTCCCACTTGCTCTCCCCTTGCGATGCCCGACTGCCGGCGCCCGACACCCGTCAGGCGATCGCCTCCATCTTGCCGCCGACCGGGATGGCAGGCGCCGTCCTGTTGTCGGTTATGACGATATCGTACTTGTTGCCGTCCCTGATGCGCCACTGGCCGCCGACCAGCGGTGTCTTGGTCACATTCTTGGCGGCGAACGGCGGCACGCCGGCGCCGTTCCACTGCACCTTCCCCACAACCGTATCGAGGTTGGTTGCGGCGATCGCCTGCACCGTCGACCTGGCGTTGCCGATCTCGGAGGTGCGCTTGAGGACGTCGGTGGCCACCTCGAACAGCGAATGGATGAAGCCTATGGGCTGCGTCCACTGCTTCCTGGTGGCCGCTTCATATGCCTCGGCGAGTTGCTTGGCGCTCTGGTCGGTCAGCGAGGACTTGAACGGATGACTGGGCGACCACCACACTTCCGAGGAGAGGTTGTGGCCGTCCTTGCCGAGGGCCTCCACAGCGACCGGGAACAGGATGGCCTTGCCCACGGATGCAGCTTTTGGCTTGAACCCCTGCTGCAGCGCCTGCTTCCAGAACGTGGTGAAGTCTGGCGGCAGCACGACCCCCGTGACGATCTCGCAGCTGGCGTTCTTGAAAGCGGTTATCTGGGCCGAGAAGTTGTCGGTCAGGTTCTGATAGCGGCCCGGGTCGGTGAGCTTGTAGCCCTGCGTCGCCAGGACCGGCGGGAAGCCCACCTGCTTGTCGCCCCACGCGTTGCCGTCGCCGTCGTTGGGGAACAGGGCACCCACGGACTTGTTGGTTGGCACCTGGCTCCACATGTTGGTGAAGACGGCGATCACGTCCTCCAGGCCCCAGAAGTAGTGGTAGACGTAGTTGAACGGCTTCCAAGCCGGGGGGCCGCCGGCGGGATTTGCCTGCTGGCCGATGAACCAGGGCTGCCACGGGGCCTTGGTCGAGACGCACGCCACCTCCTCGATCTCGCACTGGGTGCAGACGGGATTGGTGGTCTCCGGCGTCGAGGCCACGAGCATCAGGTCGACCTTGTCACGGACGATCAGCTCCTTGGCGACCTCGGCGGCGCGGTTGGGGTTCGACTGGCTGTCCTTGACGATCACCTCGATCGGACGGGTCGCGCTGCCGACCCTGAGGCCGCCCTTCATGGATTGGCGGAACTGCCCGAGCACGAAGTCGTCGGCCTCGGCAAACGCGGCCAACGGACCGGTCTGCGGGCTGACGTAGCCGAGCTTGATCGGCCTGGTCTGGGCATGGACGGCCGGGCCGAGCACGGGTCCGGCGGCGAGCGCCGCGCCGGTGGCGGCGGTGGTCTGCATGAAGCTGCGGCGCGTGAGCGTGCGATTGCGCTTGTCGGCGGGCATGCCCTACCTCCCCTATGGCAGCGGGCGGACACGGGACCCCCGTTAGCCCGCCCAAACGCGTTTCCTCACCGAGGCCTTGACGGCCTCCTTGAAGCCGGCCTGCCGTACAGGATTGACGACGGGTCAGCAATGTTCGAATATCGAACGCACGTTCGATATATGGCTATTGTCATCCGGGGCCATAAGGTGTGTCAACGGCTGTTTCGCTTGGGAGGGCATGGGAGGTTCATGGGGTGAGGCGAGCTTCGAGCACGGCGAGGCGCGCGGCGGGCGGCAGACCCAGGGCGGCTTCGGCCCCCTCGACCTCGCAGGGTGCAGGCGAGGGGCAGGACAAGGAGTTCATGACCACGCTGGCCAAGGGCTTCGCCGTTCTCAGCCTGTTCGGCCGTGACCGCCCCAGCCTGACGTTGTCGGAGGCTGCGGCTGCCACGGATCTCTCGCGTGCCACCGCCAGGCGCATCCTGCGCACCCTCACCGGGCTCGGCTATCTCGACCAGCAGGGGCGCCAGTTCTCCCTGGCGGCCGGCATTCTGAGACTCGGCTTCTCCTACCTTGCGGCCCAGACCTGGATCGAGCGCGCCCGCCCGCTCATGAAGGAGCTGAGCGAGCGCTTCCACGAATCCTGCTCGGCCGCCATCCTGCAGGGCACCGAGGCGGTCTACGTGGCGCGCGTACCGGCGGGGCGCATCATGTCGGTGGCGATCTCCATCGGTACGCGGCTGCCGGCGTTTCATACCGCCATCGGCCGCATCCAGCTGGGCTACCTGGACGATGCCGAGCTATGGCGGCGACTGCGATCGCTGCGCCTGGAGCCCTACACGCCGTCGACCATCATCGATATGCAGGCCCTGTTCGAGCGCATCCGGGCCGACCGCGAGCAGGGCTTCTCCATCGTCGACGAGGAGCTTGAGCGCGGCCTGCGCGCCATCGCCGTGCCGGTGCTCGACCGGGCTGGCCAAGCCATCGGCGCGCTCAACCTGTCCACGCACACGACCCGGACGACGCGGAATGAGATGCGCGAGCAGTTCCTACCGGCGCTGCGGGAGGTAGCCGAGGCGATCTCGGCGACGATTGCGTGAGGCAGGCCGGAAACTCACCGTACGATGAGCGGGCGCCTGTCAACAAGCATTGACAGCGGACGCAAGGCGTCTGGTCAAACGTTGGCCCGGTCAGGAAACTCTGCCGTAGGTTCCAGCTGGCGTGCGACCCCATGGCCACGGTTTGGTGCGGACGCTACAAGGTCACCGCCAATGGTCCCAAGGAGAAACGCATGCGAGCTTTCGAACGCGCAAGGATGATGGCCATCGTGCTTGCGATCGTAGTGGCCGGCTGTATCGCCGCCGGCGCTCCAACACCAGCGACGGCGCAGGCCGCAGGAAAACCCATGACCACCGCTTCAGGCTTGCAGATTACGGACACCAAGGTCGGCACCGGCGCCACGCCCACGACCGGCCAGACCTGCGTCATGCACTACACGGGATGGCTCTATCAGAGCGGCGCCAAGGGCGCGAAGTTCGACAGCTCGGTCGACCGCGGCCAGCCGTTCGAGTTTCCCATCGGCACGGGCCAAGTGATCAAGGGCTGGGACGAGGGCGTCGCCACCATGAAGGTCGGTGGCAAGCGCACGCTCGTCATCCCGCCCGGTCTCGGCTATGGCGCCCGCGGCGCCGGCGGCGTCATCCCGCCCAACGCCACGCTGATCTTCGAGGTGGAGCTGCTCGCCGTGAAGGGATAGCGGGGGCGGGCGCTGCCGCCTCCTCGGTAAGGTCGCCGCGTGGGCTCGAACGGTTGCCACACGCGGGCGACTGCTTGCCAATGCGTTTCATCCTCCGACCTTCGAACCTTGCGATCGTGTGGGAAGGCGTAGGGGTCGGGAGCGGGG
>JBAPMW010001018.1:0-2469 GCA_049278815.1 Hyphomicrobiaceae bacterium | reverse complement strand
CTCAAAGGCATTGTAGTCGGCCGGGCCGATCTCCAGCGGCGGTTGCGTCGCCGAGGCCCCGGCGCCGCCCAACGCCCCGTTCAGTGCGCTGCGCGCCATCGGCCCCGCGCCGGCCTGGCCGTAGGCGGGGGCCGGCTGCTGGCGGCCGCGAAAGTACGCCATCACGAGGTAAACGGCACCCGCGATCAGCGCGCCCTGGAGCAACAGGCCGAGGAATGAGGCAAAGCCCGTCATCCCGCCGAACAGGCCGGCGCCGGAGAGCAGCCCGAACAGACCGGCGCCCAGGAGACCGCCGAGGAGAAGGCCGCCGAAACCGCTGCCGAACCGCGACGCCGCTGGCGCGCTTACAGCCGGCTTGGCGCCCGGCTGGGTGATTGACCGCTCGACCGGCTTGACCGCCGGCGCCGTTGTCGTCGACGGCGGCGCGGTATACGTGCGCGAGCCGCGGCTGCCGAAGCTGCCGCCGCCCCCGCCTCGCGCGTCCGCCACGTCGATCGTGAACGTGAGCATCGCCGCAAGCGCCAAAGCCATTGCGCCCGCCCGCTCCATCGCAGTCATGGTCATCGTAGCGTTTCCTTCGCCAATGCCGCCGCTTGCTGTTTCAGCGCCCGGTGATTTGCGTGTCCTTATATGGGACCTGCTGGGTTGATTGTCATCCTGCCCGACAGCAAGGCATCGGCCGGCCTGCCCCGCCCCGTCCCGCGCTGCTCCCCGAGCCAGCCCTGCGGGTTTCCTCTTGCCTTATTTCGGGCGGGAAGGTTTGAGTTATCGGCAGCCGCTGCCCAAGGTGCGCCAAGGGCGCCGGCGACAGTGTTGCGGTGGTGTGCGGCGCCGGCGCGCGCCCGCGCGCCGCCAGTAGGCCGGGAGTCGGGGAAAGATGAGCATTGCCGGCCATGGATACGGCGGGCCGGAGGCCGATGGTCCGCTTCCGGCCATCCTCGAAAGGGCGCAGCAGGACCGCCAGTGGCAGATTGCATTGGCCGAGGTCGGCTACCCCGGGGTGAAAACCGCCTACGCCCAGCAGCTTCGTGAGTCGCCCAAGGCGGAGGTCTTCTTCGGCGTCAAGCACCTCAATCACTATCCGACGATGGACTTCGTCCGCGCCTGGATGAAGGCGCGGAGGAAGCAGGTCCTGAGGCGCCTGCGCTGGACCTTCCTGGGCGCGATGCTCACAACCATCGTTGCAGCCGTCACGTTCGCGGTCAGCTGCCAGTGCATCGCGCTGCCGTGACCCTGTGGCAGATTGCGCCGCCGCCGGCGTCGGAGTGCAGAATGCACAAAGTTCATGAACAGGGAGCGTAGGATGGGCGGTGGCCCCGGCGACGAGCTGCTGTACACGGTCGAGGGCGGGATCGGCATCGTCGCCTTCAACCGCCCGGCAGCCCACAACGCCCTCACCTTCGACATGTACGAGCGCCTCGGCGAGATCTGCGCCGACCTGACGGTGCCCGGTCCGGTGAAGGCGCTGATCGTCACCGGCGCCGGCGGGCGCGCTTTTGCCGCCGGCACCGACATCTCGCTCTTCCGCGACTTCCGGGGCGCCGAGGACGGTCTCGCCTACGAGGCGCGCATGGAGCGGATGTTCGACCGGCTGGAGCGTTGCCCGGTGCCTGTCATCGCCGCCATCCCCGGCATCTGCACCGGCGGCGCCGCGGTCATCGCCTCGGCCTGCGACGTGCGGCTCGCCACCCGCAACCTCAAGTTCGGCTTCCCCATCGCCCGCACTCTGGCCAACTGCCTGTCGGCGACCAACATCGCGCGCGTCGCGGTGCTCACCGGCATCGGCCGCGCCATGGACATGCTGATGACCACGCGCCTGATCGAGGCCGAGGAGGCGCTCGCCATCGGCCTCGTGCGCGAGCTCGTCGAGACGCCCGAGGCCCTGATGCAGCGCGCCCGCACCCTGGCGCAGCAGATGGCCACTCAGGCCCCACTGACCATGCGCGCCGGCAAGGAGGTGGTGCGGCGCATGCGCGAGAAATTCGCCGCCGTCGAGGATAAGGACATGGTCGCGCTGTGCTACGGCAGCTCCGATTTCCGCGAGGGCCTCGACGCCTTCCTGGCCAAACGGCCGCCGAAGTTTGCGGGGAGATAGGGGTCAGCCTCCGAGGTGCAGGGGACATGGGGCCCGAGATAGCGGCAATCCTGGTGGATATCGGCCGCTGGGTGCGATCGAGACCTGATCTCCATGGCCTGGCTCTGGTCGGATCGTATGCCTCGGGCAGGGCACGTGCCGACTCGGATATCGATTTGATCATTCCCGCGGATGTCCTGGCTGCCTATCAGGACGCCAGCTGGGTGCAGAGCGCCCTTGACCGACGCGTCGTCGCGGGAAAACGAGCGGAATGGTTCGGAAACGCCTGGTCATTCTTCGTCAGGCTTGCCGAGGGTCCAGAGGTTGAGTTCACTTTCACGGAACGCTCGTGGACCAAGGCAGCCCCCCCGGCTCCGGAGGTCTGTCGCGTCGTA
>JBAPMW010001017.1:0-2070 GCA_049278815.1 Hyphomicrobiaceae bacterium | reverse complement strand
GTAGTGGACGGCTCGATGTCCTTGGCGCCTGACGGTTGGCCAGGGAGGGAGCTACGGCCAACCACACGGCTCTACCGCAAGCCCATGATATGCGGCAGGTTGGCTCCGAAACCTGCCGAACCGGCTGCGGCAAGGTTTGACCCAACCCAGACCAGCGGCGTTGTCCATAGTTGGCTTTGGGCGTAGGCGCGGTGCAGGAACCCAGCAGTCAGATGCGAGCCTCAATTTGGCACGGGTGGTTGTCGCTCTCCTTGTTATTCTTGGCGGGTGAGACACCGCCGAAAGGTCAGCCCTGGAAAAGCTTGCGGCACGGGAGACAATGATGTGGTCGAACACGTCAGAGTTGGAAAGCGCGCTCCGGGTTGCAGGATTGGGTGAGTGGGCGCCAAGGCTGGCGCAGTTGGCAACGCGCTGCGTCATCCTGGTTCCGGGCCCGATCGAGGCGGGAGCGAATGCTCCCATCGGAGCGTGTCGCCTCGGCGGCGAACCCGACATGCCGCCCGGCGTCGATTGGCCCACGAGGCCGCCGTTCATCGGAAAAGCGGGTTACGCCGGTACCTACCCGGCTCACATCATGCTCGGTCGCTGGCATTGGCTCCATCGGCTCTTCGGCACAAGACGCTGGAAGGATGCGATAGAGGGGTGGGAACGCTCGCGGCGGGCCGAACGGGACGTGCGCAATCGTACCTGGCCGCTGAGCTTCATTGCCCAGGTTGATTTTGCCGAGGTTCATGCCACGCAGGCCCTGGATGGCTTCCCTCCTGCAGGGCGCCTCCTGTTCTTCTGTGATCCCTTCGACTGGCCGTGGGGCAAGAGAGAGGATCAGTTGCGCATGCGCGTCATCTTCACGGAATTGCCGGCCGAGCGCTTGGATCGGCGACGCTCGCCACCGGAATTCGATGAGCCCGACGCGAGGCTATTGATGCCGCGGGGCTACGTTTTCAAGCCGCGCACGTTGCGCCCCACCGCCTGGCTGCTGCCTCCACCGTGGAGATCGCGTCGTCTCCTCGAGTTGGAGGCTGAGAATCCAGACGTGTGGACCGATGAGGGACATCTGTTCTCTGCATATGAGCGGTTCTGGCGCGATGTCTTTGCGCAGCATCCGGGGACTTTCGGCCCGAGCGGAGACTCGATCCATCAAGTGGGGGGCACCGCCTTCTCGATCCAGGAACCGGTGGAAGCGGAGTGCGTCAAGTTTGTCGAGCACGCTCAGGGGCAGAGAGGGCCGCAAAGAGACCCGGCGATGTACGGACCCAGCACGAAGCAACTGGCCCGCGCTGGCGAATGGCAGCTCGTCCTACAGATCGACAGCGACATAGGCATTGGCATGGAGTGGGGAGACGCGGGACGGCTCTACCTCTGTGCCCGCAAGTATGATCTCGCCTCGAGTCGCTTCGATCAATGCTGGATGACCATGCAGTGCTACTGAGCGCTGCGATCGGCGTTGAAACCGGGCGCGCGATGGCCGGCGACGCTGCCCATTGCACTCGCGAGGGGCCATCCACAGCGGCATCAGGCATCGGGGCGCGTGAGCACCGGCGTCCCACGGCGGATTCTGGCACGAGCCTGTCGTAGGATGTTGGTCTTGCGGCAGGTTCACTCCGAATTCTGCCAAACCAAGCTGCGCTCTGGCTGTCGCCCAAGGAGTGGACCCTCCCACGAGTACGGGCTATGCACCGAGCATACGCCGCGGCGAAGGGCAGCTGCCGGACGCTAGCGCCTCAATGCCCGCGCGAGCGGGGTGCGCCTAGCCGTGGGTGTGCATCCATTGTGCGACGGGCATCTGGTTCGGCCCGGCACTGGCCGGCGCTGGCACGCATGGCCATCTCGGCACCGTGCTCCGCAGCGCGGCCCTTCCCGGCACTCGCGATCCAGCGCCTTCAGGCGGCGGTTGTCGGCTGCGCGCTGGAGGCCCGTGGTGAGTGCGCGCTCCATGTACGTGGCTCGCGCATCCTCTCGCAGCCGCTGCAGCTTGGGTGATGCCTCGACGCGGCGGACGATATCTTCGCGTGCGACGATGCGGCCGTGGGCCTGTGTCAACAATTCGGCCGCCTCCAGGAGGTTGCCCGT
>JBAPMW010001016.1:0-14792 GCA_049278815.1 Hyphomicrobiaceae bacterium | reverse complement strand
CGCTCCACCTTGTTGATGGCGCGGTAGAACGTCTCCAGCGGCACCGCCTTGAACTGCTCCGGGAAGGTATCGACGAGCTGCGGGTAGAAATGCTCCCAGAACGGACGGCTGCGCGCCACCACGTTCTCCCACAGCCGCGACTGGCTCTCGTGCACGCCGGCCGACACGCCCCGGCCCAGACCGGTGCCGTCGAAGGCGGGGTCCACCCCCTGCTCGTAGAGGGCGTGGCCGGCCTCGTGCAGGGTGGAGAAGAGCGCATCGGCGAGGTCGTTCTCCCTCACCCGCGTGGTAATGCGCACGTCGCCCGAGGAGAGTCTGGTGCAGAAGGGATGGTGGGTCTTGTCGAGCCGGCCGCGGTCCATATCGTAGCCGAAGCGCTCGATCACCTTGAAGCCGAAAGCCAGCTGGCGCTGCTCGGGAAAATGGCCGCGCAGGCAGCTGTCGTCGGCCGGCGGCTGCCCGGCGATGGCGCGCACGATGGGCACCAGCTCCGCCCGCAGATCATCGAAAAGGGCGCGCACGCTGGCCACCGTCATGCCGGGGTCGGGATCGTCGATGAGGGGGTCGGCGATGTGGTCGCTGGGGCCGAGATAGCGGGCGTACTCGCGGCTGAGGTCGAGCGCCTTCTCCAGGAACGGGCGCATGGCTGCGAAGTCGTTGGCCGGCCGCGCCCGCGTCCAGGCGTCGTAGGAGGCCGAGCCCAGCTCGCTGGCGCGCGCCACGTATTCGGACGGCACCTTGATGGCCTTCTCGTAGTCGCGCCGGAGGGTGCGGACGAGGGCCGCGTCGTCCGAATCGGCGCTTTCGCGCGCCGCAAAGGCGGAGAGGCCGTCGAGAAGCCGGCCGATGGCCGGATCGGTGAACCTCTCGTGCAGGAGCCGACTGAGGGTGGCACCCTGGCGGGCGCGCGCCCCCGCCCCGCCCTTCGGCATGTAGGTAGCCTGGTCCCAGCCGAGGACCGCGCAGGCGGCGCCGATGTCGGCCATCTCCAGGAGGCGGCGCCTGAGGTCGGCGAGCCGGGCCTCGACTGGCCGGCGCTTGGCAGGGCGCCCGCCAGCCTTGTGCAGGGTCGCCTGCGCCTTGGCGGCGCCGTTGGCGCCCGCCTTGCCGGGTGCATCGGTCTTAGGCTTGGCCGCAGTCCTGGCGCGGGCCGTCGCCGCCCGCGCAGCGGCCGCCTTCGGCGCGGCCTTCTCCGGGGTCTGCTCTGGGGTCTGCTCCAAGCCACCGGCATCGGCCATGGCACGGATGCGGCGCTTCAGATCGGCGAGCCGCGCCGCCGCCGGATCGCGACGGCTGGCTGGCTTGCCGGCGGTGGCCTTGGCGCCTTTCGCCTTGCCGCCGCCGGCGCGGTGCGGACCTGTGCCGGTCCTGGATACGGTCTTGCTCATGCTCAGGGCCCCATGGCGGGAACGTCTTCTATCAGATCATCTTGGTCGGATAATTGTTTATCAGACGATCCCTATCAGAGCGTTCCCTGGCCTCGCGCCGGCGACCGGGCACTCAGCCAGCCTTTTCCGCCCAGGCCTGCTCCACGGTCTCCAGCCTCTGCACCAGGAGGTCCATCTTGGAGATCTGACCCTTCAGCTCCGCGGCGCGGGTCTCGCGGGTGCGCAGCACCTCCGGGCTGCGTGCGGCATCGCCGGTGATCAATGCCCGCGTGCGCTCAAGCCGTGCCTGACTCTGCTGGGTCAGGAGCTCGACCAGGCCAACGAACACCAGCTTTGCCTCCTCCAGCGAGGTCGACTGGCGGTCCTTGAGCTGCTTGCGCGCGGCCTCGACCAGCTCGTCGACGATGGGGAAAAACTCGCGCCGGATCAGCGTGTCGAGCTCGGCGAGCTGGCCCTCCGCGCGGTCGCGCGTCCACCACTGCTTCCACCACGGCTCGCCGAGATCGAGCGCCACCACCCTGCTCAGCGCGCTCAGCAGCGGCAGGTCCGCCGGGTTCGTGCCGGTGGTGGTGTCGTCGAGCGCGTGCCAATCGGGGCGGTAGCGGGCGAGCAGCTGCTTGAGCTTGGGGAAGACGTGCGTCTCAAGCTTGGCAATCTCCTGCTCGGCATCGCGGTAGAGCTTGACGAACTCCTCCTCCAGGTTCTGCCGCAGCGGGGTCGCATCGCTCTTCCAGACCCGCCCGCGATGGCCCTCAGCCAGCGCATTGCGCAGGTTTTCGCACTCGTGCTCCGAGAAGCCCTGCACGACGTCGCGCAGGATCTCGACCATTCTCGCGCACTGCTCCTCGATCACCTGGTCGCTGCGGATTTGCAGGTCCGTCAGCAGTCCCTGCAGCGTCATTGTCAGCCGCTCGTTCTCCTTCACCTCGGCATCGACGGCGCGCAGCTCCATCTCGCCCTGCTGGCCCATGAGGGCACCGGACCTGCCTTCCGTCTCCAGCACCTCGACCTCGTGGCTGGCCGCGTTCTGGCCGACGCGGGCAAGCTCGGAGAACGAGCGCGAGACCTGGCCCAGGACCCGGCCGGTGTGGCTGTCCAGGGTAAGGCGCGCGAGCACCTCGCACAGCGGCGAGAGGCCCGAGCACATGAAGAGCAGCCCCAGGCGCTCCTGGGGCGAGCGCGCGGGCAGGGTGACTTCCGGCGCCACCAGCCTGGCGTACGCCTCCACCTTGGGCATCAGCGCCCGATCCACCTCCGCGGCGTCGCCGCGGATCGCGGTCTCGGACCACATGGCGCTGCCCGCCACCACGGGGATCTCCGAGGCGGGGAACTCGCGCCGCAGGCCGGCCTGCACGTGCTTCACGATCGCCGGCACGTCGCGCACCAGATCGCCCAGCTCGTCGATGCGGTTGATGAAGACGGTGATCCTGTCCTTGTGGAGGCCGCGCAGGATGCGGAGCAGCGCCACGTCGGCCGACGACAGCGCCTGCCGTGCCGTGAGCACCACGATGTAGATGTCGGCATTCTCCAGCGCCCGCCGGGTGATCTCGTCGCGCACCAGGAACGGGTCGTTGGTGCCGGGCGTGTCGATGATGGTCGTGGGAAAACCGAAGTCGTTGCGGCGGAAGTAGAGGTCGGCCGATTTGACGACGTCGGAATAGACCCCCTTGTGCTCGGCCCCCGTATTGGGCAGGCCGGAGCAGACGTAATGCTCCAGCACCTCCGTGGACAGCGAGGGGAAGGCGTGCTTCTTGCCGAGCAGCGTACGCAGCTTGGCGCCAAGGCGCTCCTCGGAGCGGCGTCGCATGGCTTCCACGTGCTTTTGCAGCAGCTCCGCCTCGAAGCCCGGCACCAGGCGCTCGGTGAGCTCGCGCAGGTGCCCGCCGCCGCGCGCCAGCCGGTCCCACTCGTTGGCATCGAAGAAGGTGAACTCGGCCGCGACATCGCGCGGGGCGTCGGCGCGGGCAAAGTGCAGATGCGTGACCGCCGTGGTCCAAGGGTTCACATCGGTGGGCAGCAGGCCGGGGCTGCGCACCAGCCCGTTGATGAACGTGCTTTTGCCCGCCTTCACCTGGCCGATGATGGCGATCCGGCAGGTGAGCTTGCCGAGCAGGGTCAGCATGTCGTCGACGAACGAGCCGCCGCGGAACGGCCGGGCGCCCTGCAGCTCGCGGCCGCACTCGATCAGCTCCCGTCGCATGGTCTCCAGCTCGGCGCCGATCTGGCGCGTCGGAAAGAGCCGCACGCCGGACCCTGTGCCGCCCTCCGGCGGCTCGGCGCCAATTTCATGCGGTGGATTCGACACGGCCTCCCCCCTGCAGGAACCCCCACCGCCGCCGTCGCGAACAATAGCAACGGCCTCGGGAGCGGATGATACCTAACCCGCGGACATGCATCCTGTTGGTCTGCTCAGCCCCGGTCATTCTGCACCATTCGCGCGGTGGGCGCAGCGACAATCGAGTCATGGCACCTTCCCAAATCACCTGGGTACTTATACTTGAGCGGTGCAACGGTTGCGTGCGGGCGTTCGGATTTGTCGCCGGGACCGATCCACGACGCGGCTGGCATACCGGGCCAAACGCTGTGAGACAATACGGCGGAGTGGGGCGGAAGTGAGGACGCGTCCCACAGGCCCGGCGAATATATATCGTGAACGGCGCATGACAAGACGGCTCGCCACGTTGCGGACGATATTGTAGGCGACGACACTCGGTGCGCGACGGGGCGGGTGGACAGACATGGGGCGTTTGGACAGAAAAGAGCCCAAACTAAACGAGGTCAAGGCGGTTCTCCAGCGCCTCCAGGGCTTTCCCGAGGACGAGAATCCCGCGCAACAGCCTCCGGTCCACGCACGCCCGCGGCGCAGTGGCGCCATCGTCGCCATCATTATTCTCGCGCCGGTCGTCGCCATCCTCGGCGCCGTCTATCTCTTCACCAGTCTCATCACGTCCGATTCCCGGCAAACGACCGTGCCAAGCGTCGAGCGGTCGCCTGTCAATTCCGAGGGAGTGAAAGCCGCGCTGGAAGTGGGGCGCGCCCTCATGGCCAAGGGACAGGTGCACGCAGCTCGCCAGCAGCTGATTGCGCTCGCCCGGGATGGATCGCCGGACGCCGCCTGGGACGTGGCGCGCTCCTACGATCCCAACGTGCTGGCGACAATACCTCAGCCCGATGCTGCCCCCGACACCGCCGAGGCGACGCGCTGGTATCGCGCTTGGTATGCGTCTGCCGTGAAGGAAGGAATGGTGGCCACCAGCGTCTCCATCGAGCGTATCATAGGCGCGATGCAGACCTCGGCACAGCGTTAGCGTTCCAACCGACGCCCAGGGCTGGCTCCCCCGTGCGGCGTGTGGTCCTCCCCAAAAGAGGCGCCCCCCGCGAGACCGAAGGCGCCAATCTTCCCTTTTGGGACGGCTGTTGCGCGATCCCCGGCGAGAGCGCTTTCCAGGTGATATGAGGTGGAACAATTCATCTGCACGACCGGCTTGGCGGTCGAATAGATCGCTCTCCTCTTCGTCATCCCTGCGCCGCTCGCCTGCGCAGCGGGCGAGCGGGACCGGGCCGGGACCCATGCACCTGAAAGCTTGCTCTCTCGGATCGGACGGCAGGCACGAAGGCCCCGCGACTGCCGCGCGGCCCGAAAAACGACAGGTGGGAGTTTGTTTCGGGGTGCATGGAACCCGGCCTTTTCCCGCGAGCGCCCTGACGGGCGCCCGCGGCGCCGGGATGACGTCGGTGGGTGGGGACACGCGAGGCGCACACCGCGCCGAAATTAGTCCCGCATGCACCTCCACGTCCTGGCGCGATCCACATCGAGTGGAAAACGCTCTAGCCGGGCTAGCGACCTGCCTTCTTCGACGGGTCGATCTTCGCCTTCGGGTCTCCGCTCGCCAACGCCGAGGGCACGTCAGGCTGCACCGGCCGCGAGCCGCCCTTGCCCACCGCCGGCGTGTTGCCCATGTTCGCGGACGGAGTCGCCTGCGCCTCCCAGAAACGGCTGAGATGGCGCTCGATGATGCGGTCGTACTCGCCGTTCTCGCGCAGCTTCTCCAGCGAGGAGTTGACGTAGTAGAGGATGGTGCGCGCGTGCGGGTGCGACTTGGAGATCAGCACATGGTAGGTGGTGAGCGCCACCGGGTGATCGAGCATGCGCACCCTGTCGGTCAGACCGAGGCTCGCCGTGCTCGCGCGTCCCGCCAGCTCAGCCTCCACCACGCCATCGACTGCGCCGCTGCCGAGGAGCCGGAAGCACTCATCGACCGAAGGCGGGCGCATCAACGTGACAACCCCGTCCTTGACCCAGTTGCGGCCGGCCTTGTCGAGCTCGTGGATCGGAGACCCTGCCGGCCGGCACAGCGTCATGCCCGTCAGCTCCTCGCGCTTCAGCGACTTGATCTTCGCATTGCTGCGCACGAACAGGCCGGTCACCGACTCGTAGAGGGGATCGGAGAAGAAGAAGCGCTGGCAGCGGAACTGCGAGCTTTGATCAAGGGGCGCGCCGCTCTCGCAGTCGGGACGTGCCCAGGGGAAGCCCACATCGAACGCCCGCGTCAGCAACAGCGGGTTCAAGTGCGCGGCCCAGTCGTTGACCCAGGAGATGCCGAAGTCGAAGCGGCCCTTCGCCTCCTCCTTGATGAGGGTCATGGAAGCGTCGATGAGCTGGGTCAGCATGCCCCCACCCTCCAGCGAGCGGCCGGTGTAGGGGGCAAAGCCGTCGGCGGTGAGAAACTCGATCCGGCGCAGCAGCGACGATATGATGAAGGCAGGCTCGGACGCCTGCGACGGGGGCGATGAGGGCGTCGCCACCTTGCCGGGCGGGCTTACCGGCGCCTGGCCGGACTGCCCTGAGCCGATGCATGGCAGCCTGATCGCGAGCCCGGGCACCAGAAGAGACATGTTCCCGCCCAGACGGTCCTGATTGGCATAGAAGATGACCGTCCATTGCGTGGGATTGCCGTAGACCCGGCCGGCGATCTGCGCCAGCGTCTCCCCGTCCTTGATGGTGTACTCCGTGCCGCAGGTCTGCGCATCGGCAGTGTCCGCCGGCAGGTGGGTTGCCACGACCGCAATCGCGGCAGCCGTCGCGAGCCAGCGCCCGAGCCCGCCTGTGCTCCGTTTTAACCCCAACATCCTCAAACCCCCGAGATCGAGTAACCTTGGCCGCACAACCCGCCACAGGGCGTTGCCCCTCAGCAGACCGCTCATCCCTACGCCGAAAGGCCGATGCGGCGAAAACCCGCTCCGTCCGATCGCTCCCCCGCTTCACCTGGAAACCCAATCCCCAGGATGCGCCTTGGATTGCGGCAAAAATGGGTTGGATCATGCAAAAGCGATGCCGGATATCGTGCCCATGATACGCTACAGTCTATGCATTCATCCCTTTCGAGCGGACGGTCTGGCGGCCCCTGCCGTGACCGGCGTCCCTGCGACCCTTGATGGGTCTTAGAGGTGGTGACCCTGACCCGAGCCAACTCCAAGTCGGCTGTCGATGCGCGTCAGCGCGCGCTGGGCGATCCTGCCCGTTACGCGGACGGCCGCTGCGGCGCGCCGCTCGCGCAGATCGAGCAGCAGGGCGCCCAGCGCGCTCTCCAGCGCCTCGCCGCCGCTGGTCTCCCAAGCAGCCCCCGACGCGCCGTTGCGGCTGCCCGCCACCTCCAGCGCCTCCACGGTCGAGAGAAGAATGACGCTCCTGAACGATGCCCCCGCCTGCCCCCTGAGACGCATCAGCAGCTTTTGCCGGTCGCTCGGGTTATGCAGGAGGTCGCTGTGGGTCGCCACCAGCAGCCCGCGGGAGCCGATGCGGCGCGGCAGCATCTCCCAAGCGGCCCGCTCGCTCTCCTTCCAGGCCTGGGTGCTCATCGTGCACCAGATCGCCGCATCCACGTTGTGGGCTGCGGCATCCACCACAACATTGCCCGTTATGGGGTCTGTGAAGCCCGGGAGGTCGAGAACCTGCACGCTGCGCAAGCGGTGCAATGGGAGCCCGACATCGATGCGAAAGATCGGTCCCTGCGGCAGGCTGAAATCTCCGCTCAAGCGCTCGCGCCTGCCGCTTTCATACTCGACCCGGATCTCCGGCTCGGCGGCGTAGTAGAGCAGCGTTGCAATGCGCGTATTGGAGATGACGGCGGTCGGCAGGCTGTCCACGCCGGCCAGCAGATTGGCGAGCGCGGATTTGCCCGAGTTGATCTCACCGAGGATCGCCACCCGCAGCGGACGGTCCAGCCGCGATTCGGTGCGCGACAGCGCCCGGATCGCCGGCGACAGCTGCAACTCCGGCGACGCCACGCGTTCAAGGCTAAGGCGCGCTTGCCTCAGCTCCTGGACCATTTTGGCGGTTAGGCCATGCGCCGTCTCCAGCGCACCGCCCGTCTCCGCGGGGGAGCCACCTTGCTGCTCCTCGCGCATTCTCGACGCCAGATACTCTGACGCCGCTGCATTCATCACGACGCTCAACGCACCCGCCCCTCACCAGCCCCCACCGCAGGGCTGCACAAGAAAGCGGACAGCGTAAGCGAAGCTGAGGCCTTGATCAACCGTACGATGGGGTGCGCACGAGTTTCCTTTTTTTTGGCGCCGCCCATGCCCCGGCAACGCCGCACAGCCCCGTGCAGGGCACCAGATGCGGCAATGGTCGGCATACGCCCCCGCAAGCGGTCGCATCCAGGACTAATCCGAGGGGCCATCGGCAATCGCCCGGATTGCTCAGGCGACCCGAAGCTGGTCGATCGTCGGCGGTGCTGGAACAATGGAGACCGCCCATGAAAAAGCTCGTCGTTGCAAGCATGCTCGCAGTCTTTGCTGCCGCCGTTGCGGCTCCTCCTGTCGTCGTGCCGGACAGCGCTCTGGCAGCGGACACGAAGAAGATGGAGAAGTCCAAGAAGAAGGTGGAAAAAAAGAAAAAGAAGCCGAGCGACAAGATGTGAGCGCGTCGCTGCGACCGCGGCGCCGGTCGGCGCTGACGGGGGGCACGGCAGCCCTGTGCTCCCCAACACGGTCGCCCGTCGCTGCTGCACACCGCCCGACAAGCCTGGGGCGCGCCCGACGGGCTTCATCGAGGGCCTGGCATCGGTTCCGCGGCGCCCAGCTGCGACCTGCGCAGCCGGTTCCCATTCCCGGGGATCGCCGTAGAGGTTCAATCGCCCGCTTCGCAACGGCGGGAATCGGATGGCGTTTCGCAAAGTTGAGTTTAGCTCTACACTTGCGCCGTTCCCAACCTATATCGCCAGTCGAGACCCGACTGGCAGGAGCGGATGATGCAGTTCGTATGCGATGCCGCGCGGAACACATGGTTCCGCATCGAGACCGAGGGAGAGGCGGCGCTCGAGTCCCGCGCCATGAACCACGCGGTCGAGAAGTACTTCCAGCAGTACTACGAGCAGGCGACCAGGACCTATGTGCCGCCCCGCTCCGCTTACTACATCGAGCAGAACATCGGGCTCAAGGCGCATGTCCAGCGCGTGATGCCGCTGTTCCTCACCTTGCGCGATCCAGAGGGCAAGGCGCTGGCCACCGCCATGCTGCCGCCGCTCGGCAAGGACGAGCGATCGCTCAGACCGATCATCGTCGGCCACGACAACGCCGATCCCTACCCCGAGCACGGCACCGCCATCCGGGTGCTCGCCCGGCACTACGGCCTGACCCTCGACCCGGCCCGCTGCTACCCCTACCGGCGGTGATCGCCATTGACGGCGGTGCGGTTGAACCGCAACACGCCCCGAATACCCTCTTCCGCGCCAACGGGGAGAGGGAGGCCGTCGCCGAGCGCCGTCACTCCTGCGGCCGCCTGCCCAGGCGGAAGGCGCCGAAGCGGATGCCGAAGTAGGAAAAGAGCATGGCAACGCCGGAGGAGGCGACGAGGGCATAAAGCGGGTTGATATCCGGGTTCAGCAGCACGATCAGTGCAAAAATTCCGTAGTTGAGCAATGCGATCGTGTACTGCACCCCGGCGTAGCGCAGGAACTCCCTCCATGTCGGTGGTGTCGACAGGCGAAACGTAAAGCGGCGGTGCGAGAGCCATCCCGCGACGTGCGCAAAGGAGAGCGAGACGATACGGGCTGTGAGCTTGTGGACACCGAAGCCTGTGACCAGAATCTCAAGAATGCCGGCGTCGACGCAGAAGGCGATGGAGCCCGACAGCACGAAGCCCAGCCCGTGCCGCAGGGGATGCTGCGAGCCGGGGGCGGCGTTGCTCCATTTGCTCGTCATGCGCCGCCTCCCACTTGCGACCAGTCCACGGACGGACCGTCGAGGCCGCGCGACGGCCGCCACAGCCGCTCCACCAGGGAGGAATCGCGCATCAGGGCCTCATACTCCATGCGCCGCCGCTCCACCACGGGATCGAGTGCTGCAAGATCGGCATCGGCATGGCCGGGGTGACACATGACGATGTGGCGCGACCCCGGCTGGCGCAGGGCGGCCTCCAGCTCCTGGGCGTAGGGAACCTGCACGTCGAACCCGGAGAACCCCGAGAAGCCCTGATTGGTCGGAATCCCGCGCCGCTGCGCGCCGGCGGCAAAGCGCAGGGCCAGGGTCGCCACCGCCAGAGCCTTGCCGCGCGGGCCGCCGCGGGCGGCGATGGCCTTGCGGCTGTCCGACGGGTCGCGCAGCAGCGGCCTCGGGCCCGGATAGCGCCGCGCCACCACCTCGAACAGGCACTGCCGGATGCCCGACAGCACGTGCAGGTGCTCGTGGCCGTCGACGTGGTCGGGCGGGAAGCCGAGATGCCGCTCGAAGGCGTCGAGCTGGCGCTCGATCTCCGCCTTGATCTCGCGGGGCTGGACGAGGCCCAGCAGCGCCCGCGCGATGACCGCATTGCGCTTGGGGAAGACCCCGCCGGGTGCGAAGCCCGGCATGGCCCCGAGCGGAGCGCCGAGAGTGAGATTGAGGTGCAGGCCCACGGCGATGCGGCCGCGATGGATGACGAGGCGCTGCGCCATCGCCGGCCAGTGCGGGGTGGTGACGAGCGCGCTGGTGGCGGACAGGCGGCGCGCCGCCGCCAGCTCGCCGATCGCCCGGGACACGCCCTCGGTCAGGGCGTAGTCGTCGGCACAGAGCAGGATCATTGCGGGCGTCGGCCCCCGCTCGTCTCGGCCCCGGCCGAGGCGGGACGCTCAACCCCCAGCTCCTCGGCGACCAGGAACAAGGGCCGGCCCTTCACCTCCTCGTACATGCGGCCGAGATACTCCCCGAGCACGCCCAGCGAGATCAGCTGCACGCCGGCGAAGAACATCACCGAGATGATGAGCGACGGAAAGCCCGGCACGTCGGTGCCGTAGACCAGCGTCTTCACCATGATGACCATGGCGTAGCAGAACGCGAGCAGGGAGATGAGAAGGCCCAGGTATGACCACACCCTGAGGGGAACGGTCGAGAACGAGGCCAGCCCGTCGAGTGCAAAGCGCGCAAGCCGCCGCGGGCGCCAGCGCGTGCGGCCAGTCGCGCGGGGTGGCACACTGAAGGGCACGCCGACCGTGCGGAAGCCCATCCAGGCATAGAGCCCCTTGTTGAAGCGCACTCGCTCGCCCATGCGGTTCATGGCGTCGATGGCCTTGCGATCGAGCAGGCGGAAGTCGCCCGCCCCGTCCGGCAGCGGCGTGCCGCTAAGCCTCCCGAACACGGCGTAGAAGAGGCGCGCGGCGAGGCGATGCAGCAGGCTGTCGGCGTCCCGGTCGACGCGCTTGCCATAGACCATGTCCGCGCCCTGGCGCCAGTGCTGCACGAAGTCGACGATCAGCTCGGGGGGATGCTGCAGGTCGGCGTCCATGAGCACGGCGGCGTCGCCCGTCGTGTAGGCGAGCCCGGCGGCCGCGGCGATCTCCTTGCCGAAGTTGCGGCTGAGCGAGACGGCCTTGACGCGGGGGTCGCGGGCATGAAGCTCCCGCAGCAGCGCCAAGGTGCCGTCGGTCGAGCCGTCATCGATGAAGATCACGTCCCAGTCGAGGTCGAGTCCGTCGAGCACCGGCAGCAGGCGCTCGATGAGGGGCGGGATCGCGCCCTCCTCGTTGAGGCCGGGCACGACGACCGAAAGCCTCCGCCGGCGCCCCCCGCTCTCCGGCCGCTCCGGCGCTGTCTCGACAGAAGCGGCAACTTGCTGCGCCGCGGTCGTCACTTCGGTTCTCCATGGCTGGACACTGTTGCCGCTCTGCCACGCCGCCAGGAAATGAGCAAGGGCACAGGCCTTGCGCAGGCGTCTGGTGCTCTCAGCCTGCCGCGACAATCCCGGAGTCGATCAGACGCCGATGGAAGCGCAGAATCTCATCGCGGTGGCTGCAGCTGTAGTAGCGGCCCTGGCACAGGGCCATGAGCCGCAGGCGCTCACGGTGGGAATCCGACAGCGGCAGGTTGGCGAGGTCCAGAATCAAGCTGCCCAGGTAGGTGACGTCGAGCGGGTCGAGCTTCGGCAGGTCAGGCACCGCATAGTTGACGCCCTGCACCGCAAAATAGGTGATGAAGCCGATCGAATCCGGGTTGAGCGCGACGTCCTCCGCCTCCGTCTCGGCGCTGTATCCGAGCAGGGTGCGGGTCGCCATCGGCTGGTGATCGCCGTAGTGCACGATCAGGAAGCGCTCGCGCGGGAAACGCCGACGCAACTCCTTGACCAGGTGCTCGTAGTCGATCTTCGCAAGCGAGACGCGGCGCAGATACTCGTGCATCTCCGGGTCGGTGCCAGGGGCGCCGCCTGGAACCTTGGCCTTTGGCTCGAAGGTGAAGTTGTAGGGCCAGTGCGCCGACATGGTCTGGATGAAGGTGAACAGCGGCCGGCTCGAGCTCTTGAAGTGGCGCCCCATCTCCGCCATGGCGTTGTCGAAATAGAAGCGGTCGCGCTCCTGCACCGACTTGGCCCCCTGCGACTTCATGTCGAACACCTCGGTCATGCCGATCGAGGTGTAGAATTTGTCGTTCGACACGAAGTTCTTGAGCATCGGATAGAACACGACGTTGCGGTAGCCGCACCGTGCCAGCGCCTGCGGCAGAGTGTCCTTGAGCCGGCCTTGCATGAAGGTCTGCACGAACTGGCGCATGTTGCCGAACGAGTGGGTCGACACGCCGGCCAGCAGCGAGAACTCGGTCAGCCAGGACGCGCCGCCGTAGGTCTCGACCCGCATCTGCCGCAGGGTGCCGTCGTAGGAGCGGAACAGCTTGTCGAGCGACCGGTCGTAGCCCAGCGTCGGAAACAGGGACGGCTGCACCAGCGACTCCTCGTGGATCAGAATGATATGCGGCGGCTTTACGGCCGTCTCGCAGCGCGCGGGGATTGTAAGGGCCGATCCACGGGCGGGGTCCGGGTCGGCCTCCAGCAGCGCGCCGCGCCACAGCGCCTCCACCGTCTCGCCCCACGAGGCGTAGAACGAGGACAGGTACTGGTTCTCGAAATGGAACAGCATGTGGCGCCGCTCGCTCTTCGCCGCTGCCCCTGACCAGGCAAGCAGCACGCACGGCAGGAGCACCAGGGCGGACCGGCTGCGGGCGATGCGCGTGGCATCGAGGCGATAGCCGAGGACGGCGATCATTGCGGCTGCAAGGAGCGCGCCCCCAGCCCAGAGGACGTAACGGGTGTGCTCGCTCCACAGGTAGCTGACGGTAGACCAGGAGGTGAGATAGAAGAACAGGTCGTAGGCGTGCACCACCATGTTCATGATGGCGTGCTTGACCCACGAGGCGGCCACGACTGCAGCCACCAGCATCGCAACGAGCAGGCTGGAGAAGATGAGGCGGCACGTCAGCAGTGTGGCGACCGCGATGAGCGCGGCGGTCACGCCCACCGTGAACAGGGTGTTCGCCAGCTCGCTCATGTCCTGCCAGATGTAGTAGCCCATGCCCGCCCAGAGCGCCGGGGCGGCCATCTGCGCGGTCTGCGGCTTGAGGCCCTGCGCCAGGAGACGCACGGCCACCATGGCGCGCACACGCGCCCCCGTTGCCGGAGAGCCCGGCAATCCCGTGAAGTCATCCGTCATTGGAGTCGTGCCGACCGTCACCTGCTTGTCACAGACGAGCACAGCGTGGATGAACCGGCCATGAAAGCGCAAACTTTACTGAGCAGGCGCAAAACCCGCTCCGCTCTGCACAAGAGCCGCCGCGGCGCCGCAGCGAGCCTGGCGCCGGCCGCATGCGGGCCGGGCGTAACGAGTTGATCGACCTATGAGAACCGAGGCGCGTCGTTCGCAGGCGACCTGGCGCCGCATGCCGGCGGGAACCGTTTGCGCCCAGGTTGCGTATATATAAGCCTAGCGCTGCATATATATCGGATGCTTGGCTTGGCGGGACACCTTCCGCCCTACCCGGGGCCGGAGGGTCTCTTTTGCCGCATCGCATCGTCATCTCTCTGCGGCAAACAGTAACCATACGGAGCGTCGCTGTGACCCAGCCGATCGTTTCCCGGAAGCGACTTGTAAACGCGGCATGCCGGCCCGCCGCCTTCACAAGACCCAAATCGTTCCCACATATCGCGACCGGCACGCCTTTGGAGAGCTCGATGCTATCGAATGCCGTGAAGTCGATCGAACTGGACATCGATTGGTCCGCTCAAACGATTCTGCCAATCGACTTTCGCAATAGGGAAGTCCTCGTCGAGGCCCGGGCCTATCAAGGCGCCGATCCGTCGACCCAGGCTCTCGTCCTCGTGCACCGCGGACAGGATGCGGGCGACGCCGTTCCGCTGGTGCGCGTCCACAGCGGCTGCGTGACCGGCGACATCTTCCACTCGCTGCGTTGCGACTGCTACCCGCAGTTGCAGGCGGCGCTGGATAGGATACTGACGAGCCCCGTGGGCGTTCTGGTGTACCTTCCCTATCAGGAAGGCCGCGGCATCGGCTTGGTCAACAAGATCAGGGCGTACGCGTTGCAAGACCGGGGCTACGACACGGTGGATGCCAACGTGGCCATCGGCGCTCCCATCGAGGCGCGCCACTACGATCTCGCCGCCCATGCGCTGTTCGATCTGGGCTATCCCGAGATCAAGCTTCTCACCAACAATCCAGCCAAGGTGGAAGCCCTGCAGGCCGAGGGCGTCGGGGTGGTCGAGCGGCTGCCGCTGATCGTCAAGCCGTCGAGCCACAACACGCGCTACCTGAAAACCAAGAAGGAGCGCATGGCGCACAAGCTCTGACGAGGGCCCAACTCGGAACGGCAGCCTGGTCCTTGGTCAAGGCCCTTCCTTGCTGCTGCCGTTCCACGAATCGGGGCTTTGCGATGGCGCCGTTTCAAGTCGCTCTGGAGGCTGGCGATCTGGACACCCTCCGGCGCGTGCCCAAGAGCGACGGGCGATCCGTAGCCCGAGACGCGGGCTCCGATCGGCCGGCCGGCCTTGCGGCCGACCGCTATCGATCCCGCCGCCGCGTGCCGGTTGCAAGAGGCCACGCCAATGCCACCGCGTTCTCGAGCGCTTCGGATGCGCTCCTGAAA